>CABVAP010000120.1 GCA_902496345.1 uncultured Eubacteriales bacterium | reverse complement strand
TAATTTGCAAAAAATCGTTGATTTTTTGCAAGGCTGTCGACTTTATCGACAGCCTGAAATGGGTTGCCAATATGACAACCCATTTATTTTATGAAACAAATTTAAGTTTCACATATATTTTATAAAGTTCATTATTCAATCATATCAATAATTTTAACAAGAATGTCGGAGAGAGAGTTTATGCTGTTACCAGAAAAAATATCAGCCTCATTTTCAGACAACTTATCATATATCAAGCAGATTACAACAAAAGGAACCATATTAAGCTCACAGGTATGTGCAATTGCTCCACTTTCCATATTGATACAAAGTGCTTTAAATTCGTTTCTTATTTCATTCTTTTCGTCAAGATTTGTTATAATTTTGTCACCAGAAGCAATTCTTCCAATGTGAACAGCCTTTCCAGACTCTTCAATAGCCTTTAAGGAAAGTGCAATAAGTTCGGGGTCAGCTTTAAAAAAACTTTCGTCCATACGGTATATAACACCCTTTGGAGTTCCAAAAAACGAAGTATCAAAGTCAAAGTAGCAAACATCGTCAGATATAACTATGTCGTCTAGAATAACATCACCAGATATACCTTCAGCGATACCAACGTTAATAACAATATCAACGGCATACATATCTATCAAAATTTGAGTACATATAGAGGCATTAACTTTACCAACGCCAGCACGAACTAAAACGATGTTGTTTCCGAGCATTTTACCCATAATAAAGTCAAGACCAACTATATTTTTTGCAGAAATAATTTCTATGTGTTCCTTGATACTCTCTATTTGCTCCTCCAAAGCACCTATAACGGCAATCGTTTTCATAGTAAACCTCCTTATTTATCGTTGCTAAACGGGCAAAAACCCATTTTACATATTAGCAAAATTATTCAACGGTAACACTTTTTGCGAGATTTCTTGGTTTGTCAACGTCATTACCAAGACCAAGTGCCATATAGTAAGCGAAAAGTTGCTGAGGAATGTTAGCAAGTAAAGGGGTAAGCATCCAATGTGTACGAGGGATGTAGAAAACATCATCAGCATATTTAGCGATTTCCTCATTACCCTCCATAGCTATAGCTAAAACTTTTGCCCCCCTAGCTTTACACTCTCTTATGTTGCTGACAGTTTTGTCGAAAAGTTCTTCTTGAGTAACAACGCCAATAACAAGTGTAGATTCTTCAATAAGAGCAATAGGACCGTGTTTAAGTTCGCCAGCTGCATAAGGTTCGCTGTGTAAGTAAGCGATTTCTTTAAGTTTAAGAGAACCCTCCATAGAAACAACATAGTCAAGCCCCCTACCAATGTAGAAGACATTTTTAGAACCTATGTATTTGTGCATAAATCTCTTAATAACAGGCTCTTTTGTAAGAATACTGTTTACAAGAGAAGGAAGCTCATTCATTTTGTCTTTTATTTCAGTAAATTCATCTTTTGACATTTTGCCAAGTTCAAGAGCAATATGGCAAGTGATGAGATACATAGAAACAACTTGAGCAGTAAATGCTTTTGTTGATGCAACAGCAATTTCTGGGCCAGCAAGAGTATATAAAACGTCATCTGCCTCCCTAGCGATAGTGCTACCGACAGCGTTTACAACACCAAGAACTCTAGCACCTTTTTCTTTAGCAAGACGCATAGCAGCTATAGTGTCAGCAGTTTCACCAGATTGAGAAACAACAATCAAAAGTGTTTTTTCATCAATAAGAGGGTCTTTGTATCTAAATTCACTAGCAACTTCAGAGTTTACAGGGATTCTAACAACTCTTTCGATAAGATATTTTCCAACAAGACCAGCATAATAAGCAGTACCACAAGCAACAATGTAAATTCTATTGATGTTTTCAAGTTCAGCCTTGCCAAGTTTAATACTATCAAGAGATATACCATCATCAGTAAGACGAGAGCTTAAGTTATCACGAACTACTTTAGGTTGTTCGTGAATTTCTTTAAGCATAAAGTGGTCATATCCACTTTTTTCAGCAGCTTCGATGTCCCAATCAACTTTGAAAATTTCTTTTTCAATTTTTTCTTTGTTTTCATTAAGTATAGTAACGTTGTCAGCTGTAAGAACAGCAACTTCGTTGTCATCGATAAGATAAACATCTCTAGTATAGTTAAGAATTGCAGGCATATCAGATGCGATAAAGTTCTCACCTTTTCCAAGTCCAACAACTAAAGGGCTGTCTTTTCTAACAGCAATAAGCTGGTTAGGAAAATCTTTACACAAAATACCAAGTGCATAAGAGCCTTCTATTCTTTCGATAACCTTAAATACAGCATCGAGAATATCCATACCAGATTTGTAATAATAATCAATAAGATGTGCAACAGTTTCTGTATCGGTTTCAGAAACAAATTTGTACCCCTCTTTTTCAAGCTCTTCTTTAAGGGTCATATAGTTTTCGATGATACCATTATGAACAACAGCAATTTTAGAATCATCGCTAAAATGAGGGTGAGCGTTTCTGTCAGATGGAACACCGTGAGTTGCCCATCTAGTATGCCCAATACCAACATTTCCTTTAAGTGGGCATAAATAAAGTTTTTCCTGAAGGTCTTGAATACGACCTTTAGTTTTACAAAGATTAATTTTGTCTTGTTCAGCGTCATAAACAGCAACGCCGGCAGAGTCATAACCTCTGTATTCAAGTTTAGATAATCCATTTATAAGTACAGGAACTGCACTATTTTTTCCAATATAACCAACAACACCACACATTGGCGTACCTCCTAAATATCCGTAAAATCAACGATTTTCATATCAACTTTGCGATTTAAGCAACCAATTTTGCTGTACAAAATTAGCTTACATCTGTCGGATTTTTCAAATGTGTATATAAAAGTTAAAATGGCTTGTTCAACAAAATAAATTTGCCAACACATTTTACTAATTTTACAACTAGATTAAAATTACAATAAAAATATCAAACCCAGTTAATTATACAATTATATCATTATTTCAATAATTCTTCAATAAGATTTGCAAGTTCTTGAGCGTCTTTAGTAAGTTCATCTTTGTTTCTACCTTCAAGCATAACTCGAACAATAGGTTCAGTACCAGAAGGACGAATAAGCACTCTACCCTGACCCTCAAATTTACTTTCAAGCTTTTCAATTTCAGCTTTGATAGTAGGGTTAGAGAGATAGTCATTTTTCTTGTTTCTGTCAACTTTAGCATTTATAAGAACTTGAGGAAGAACCTCCATAACCTTTTTAAGTTCAGAAAGTTTTTTACCAGTCTTTTTAATAATGCTTAAAAGTTGAATAGCAGTAAGTATACCGTCACCAGTTGTGTTATGCTCAAGGAAAATAATATGACCAGACTGTTCACCACCAAGAGCGTCATTTTTTTCAAGCATTCTTTCAAGAACATATCTATCTCCAACTTTAGTTTTTTCGATATTTATGCCTTTTTGCTCGCCCATTATAAATAAGCCTAAGTTACTCATAACTGTAGCAACGATTGTATCATTTTTAAGTTTGCCTTGTTCTTTAAGGTAAGAGCCACAAATAGCCATAATCTGGTCACCGTCAACAAATTCGCCGTTTTCATCAACAGCAAGACATCTGTCGCCGTCACCGTCAAAAGCTATACCAACATCTGCACCAGTTTCAACAACAAATTGTTTAAGGCTTTCGATGTGAGTAGAGCCACAATCTTTATTTATGTTAGTACCGTCAGGCTCTCTGTGAATAGCAGAAACTTCTGCACCAAGCTCGTGAAGTGTAATAGGTGCAGCTTTGTATGTAGCACCGTTAGCACAGTCAATAGCAACTTTAATACCTTTAAAATCAACATCTGTTGTACTTTTCAAAAATCTAATATAGTCGTTCAAAGCTTCTTCTTCGACAGTTTTAGAACCAACATTTTCAGCAATTGGTCTAGGAATGTCGTCAATAGAATTAATCATAATATCTTCAATTTGGGCCTCTGTTTCGTCTGGAAGTTTAAACCCTTTGTTGTTAAAGAATTTAATACCGTTATCTTTAACAGGGTTATGAGAAGCACTGATAACGACACCGGCGTCAGCGTTATATTCTCTAACGAGGTGAGCAACAGCAGGAGTTGGTACAATTCCAAGAGAAACAGCACTTGCTCCAACAGAACAAATACCGGCAATCAAAGCAGATTCAAGCATATCACCAGATATACGAGTATCCATACCAACGATAATTTTAGGAGAACCCTCTCCGTCTTTTTCTTTAGTAAGTACGTAAGCACCGGCTCTACCTAATTTATATACAAGTTCAGGAGAAAGCTCAGTGTTTGCAACACCTCTAACTCCGTCAGTTCCAAAAAATTTACCCATATTTAGTATTCCTCCTAAAACAAAAAACAATTACTTTCGACATTATAACACTTAATGCAAATATATTCAATACAATTTTTTAATTTACAGCAAAATAGCCATAAAAACAATCCAAATTCAGGTAGTTTCAACAGGTAATTCTGTCTGTGGCTCTTCATTTGTATTCGAATTATTGTTTTGGTTTCCATTTTGATTAGCAACTTCAACTTTAACTGTAACATTATCATCAACGCTTACTCCCTCTGGAAGTTCAAAAGAAACATCGGCAGAGTTTTCACCGTCAGAAAAATTGCTTACATTAATTTTAGCAACAATATCGTTAGTGTTCAATTTTTCAAGACTTTCTTTTTTACCTTTAAGTTTAACAGTAATATCATTTAAGACATTAGCTGTTTTACCAGTTGCAATTCCCTCAACTTTTATTGAGTCTTTGTTTATTGAAATTTCTCTTTCTTCTTCTTTTTCTAAGGTTATTTTTACTGTAACTTCTTTTTCCGTACCAGATTTTATACTAACCTTGTTTTTTGCGATATGTGCATTAACATCATATTTTTTTGTAATTTCTTCGTCTGTTTCTCCGTTAAGTTTTACAACTGGCTTTATAGTTCCAATTTTAGAAATTTCTTTTTCATCACCAACAACCTCAATTGTTTTAGGTGACCATTCTATGTTTGAAACTTCATATCCGTCAGGTATATTCCCCTCAATAGTAGGCTTTTCAACAGATATTTCACTGTATTTGTAAATTCCAAAACTAACCTGTATAGTATCTGGCTCAATTATTATAGAGGTAAGCTCGTTACCGTCCTTGTCATAAGCAACAGGTGTCAATTGTTTTGAGAATTTTTGGCTAACATCGTTTACATCAACGAAAACTTTAACCGAATCGACCTTTTGAATTTCAGAAGATGCCCCTTTTATTGTAACAACAGAAGGGATAACATCTGGCGATTCAGCTAAATATCCACTTGAAAGAGTTCCCTCAGACTCAACAGAAACTTCTTTTTGGTCCTCAACGATGTTGTCAAGCTTGATAGAAACCTCGCCAGGGGTATAGCTAACAAGTTCATAAGTATAAACATAGCTTGTCGGAATATTAGGGGTAACAACAACTTTAAAAGCTTCATCTGTGTCATCAGCGTAGAGCATAGCAAACTGTTTAAGGTCAACAGTTGCCGTTATTTCATTTTTATTTTTGCTAAGTTCATCAAGTGCAGCCCTTGTTGATTTAACTTTTATATCGATTTTTGTATTTTGTATTTCCTCTTTGTTCATAATAACAAAGCCTTTTTCTGTGAGTTTATCTTCATTTGCAAAGGTAATGTTAACGCTATAGGTCTGAATTTCCGTAGGGTTAATAATGTTCATAACGACAAACCAAAGTATAGTAGCACAGACAACGGAGAACAATTTCCAGCCAAAATTTTTGCTTATCAGTCTGATAAGCCTATCACTTATCTTTTTTAGCATTATTTTTTAGTCCTTTCCATAATTTTATTCGCTTATGAGTAGGTTTAACACCTTTAGAAATCATTTTTGTAATATCGCTTTCTGATAAATTTCTGTAGAGCTTACCACTATAGGCCATAGAAACGCTACCAGTTTCTTCAGAAACAACGATAATATAAGCATCAGAAACCTCACTAGCACCAACGGCAGCTCTGTGTCTTGTTCCAAGGTCAAGACCAATTTCCGTCTGAGTAAGTGGGAGTATGCAGGTTGCAGCAGCAACTCTGTTGTTTCTGATTATAACAGCACCGTCGTGCAAAGGTGTTTTGTTTTCAAAAATATTTATAAGTAATTGACTTGAAACGATACCATCAATAGGTATACCTGTCATTTCTAGGTCACCAAGTGGTACGTCTTGCTCTATAAGTATCAAGGCACCTGTTCTAGCCTTACCCATTTTGTAACAGGCTGTAACAACTTCTTGAATAGTTTTCTGAGAAACTGTCCCTTCATCATCTTCCGTATTCAAAAAATTTATAACAAAGCTACCCTTTCCGATTTGCTCAAGACCTTTTCGAAATTCCGGCTGAAAAAGGACAATAAGAGCAATAATACCAACGGAAAGCGTTTTTTCAATAATCCACGAAATTGCGTAAAAGTGTAATTGATAAGAAAAAAGGCTAACAACAAAAATAATTACAATCCCTTTAAAAAGTGACCAAGCCCTAGTTTCTCTAATCCAAATCATAACGATATATATAAGGAATGCGACGAGCAAAATATCGATAATATCAGTAATCCTAACACTAGGTATACTAAGAGTCGACAAATTAAGCTCTGACATAATTTTTCCAAGAGAACTATCCATACTTTCACCAACCTTCAAGTTTATTAGCAAAAAACAATTCACTAACAATTTTTTGCTATCAGCTTTAATTATAACACAAATTAATAAATATCTCAAATAAAATGACATACAAAATTCAACAAGAAGTTGCATTTATTTTATGTATAGTTTTTATGATTATTGTTTCAAAAACTTAAAACACTAAAAGGGCGATTTTAAAACAAATTCAACATTTTTTTTACATTTCTTTAACATTTTTTCAACAAAAAAACAGCTTCAAAGTTCCAAAGCTGTTATACAAATTAGAAGTTGTAGGGGTGAATCTTTTTGATAAAAAGATTTTAAAAACCAGTTTTGTGGTGGTTTTAGTCTTTTGCTTATAATCCGATTACATCGGAAATCTATTTATTTGCCTACGGCGTGGTACTTTTTGATTGCAAAAAGTACCCAAAAACCTGGGGGGTTTCGA
>CABVAP010000119.1 GCA_902496345.1 uncultured Eubacteriales bacterium | reverse complement strand
TTTACTCATCTAGTTTAATTTGCAAAAAATCGTTGATTTTTTGCAAGGCTGTCGGCTTTATCGACAGCCTGAAATATTTTTATTTCTTTTTCATAGTCTGATTTTGGGAATATAGCTTTGTATATTAAATCTAAATTTTTTGATATTTCAGCATCACCCAAACGATTCTTTTGTGGCAAATAAATTATTAAAAAATGTACATCAAAACATACACTTTTTATTCCTGTCAAAATAAATCCATTTTTCTTGTAAAATTCAAAACGTTTTTCTTGAATTTCTTTTTCCTCTTTTGTTTTCGCAAAATCAGGGTCTTCAATTTCAGCAATTATTCCGTCCTCAAAAAAATCTTTTTGTGACTTTATTAACTCTATAGTTTTTGAACCTATTCCAGAATTTCTGTATTTAGGATTTACTGCAAAAAAATCCAATGTACATATAGGCGATTTTTCATTTTCGTAAGTAAAAAGCATATAAGATTTTAACTCATCATTTTCGAAAAAACCTGTACATAAATATTTCTTTTCTTCAATCAATTGTTTAAGATGTTCAAACTTTTTGAGTTCATCATCTGGAAAGTCAAATTTCATATATTTATTATAAAGTTCGTAAAGTTCCTCAATTGAAAGTTTTTTCTGTACCAACTTATTCTTATTATCCATAACCCTACCCTCTATTACGTTTATTATGTTTTTACATTCTTTTATATCCATATAGATATTATATAATTTATTTTAATTTTGTCAAGTTTAGGCAAAACTTTAGGGTTTCAGTTTTTTGTAATAAATACTGACTGTATATTTACAAAAATTTTGTTTGATGTATAATAAGGAAAAATGGATATTGTTTTGGGAATGAGGTTCTCCCTTGATTTATTCAAAACTGCTTATTAAGCTGATGACTTCTGTATTGTACAGGGTTATTGGCTTTTTTTATTTAAAAAAATAACAAACTGATAAGGAGGAATTTTCTTATGTTGACAAGTATTGCACTTATTTTTTCTTTTGGTCTTTTAGGGGGTTGGATATTCAAAAAGATAAAACTACCCTCTATTCTAGGTATGATTATAGTGGGTATTATTTTAAGCCCTTATGCACTTAATCTGCTTGATGATAGTATACTTAATATCTCGGCTGATTTAAGGAAATTTGCACTTATAATAATACTTATGAGGGCCGGACTTACCCTTAACATATCAGACCTAAAAAAAGTTGGTAGACCTGCTTTTTGTATGTGTTTTTTGCCAGCCTGTTGTGAAATTATTGGATATACTATTTTAGCACCTATTTTTTTAAATATTAGCTATGCAGAGGCAGCGTTACTTGGTTCTGTCATCGCAGCTGTTTCACCTGCTGTTGTTGTACCTAGAATGATAAATCTTATTGAAAATAAGTATGGTACAAAAGAAGGTATTCCCCAGATGATTTTGGCCGGAGCATCTGCTGACGATGTTTTTGTTATCGTGTTGTTTACTTCCTTTACATCACTTGTACAAAACGGAAATATGTCTGTTTTAAATTTATTATCAATTCCGGTTTCTATTGTTATGGGAATAATTTTAGGGATTATCACAGGACTTATTTTTTCTGAAATATGCAAAAAAGTCGAAATAAAAAATAGCATTAAAATCATCATAATTTTAAGTATATGCTTTTTCTTCTGTCAAATTGAAAGTAGCTTAGATGGAATTTTACCTATTTCCTCACTAATTGCTGTTATGATATTCGGTTGTGTGTTGTACAAAAAAGTTCCAGCGATTGCAAAAAAGCTTTCAGGTGGTTTCAATGCTCTTTGGACTGGTGGCGAAATTCTACTTTTTGTTTTAGTCGGAGCATTAGTTGACCTTAGTTATGCGTACACTGCCGGCGTTGCCGTAATCATACTTGTCCTTTTATGCCTTATTTTCAGAGTCACAGGAGTTTCATTATGCCTTGCAAAAACAAAAGTTAAATTCAAGGAAAGACTATTTTGTATGGGAGCATATCTTCCTAAAGCAACTGTACAGGCTGCAATAGGTGGCGTTCCACTTTCTCTTGGACTTGCTTGTGGTCAAACAGTTTTAACTTCAGCAGTTATTTCTATCATAATAACAGCTCCTTTAGGTGCAATATTCATAGACAAAACATACAAAAAACTTTTGAAAAAAGATAATTAAACATTTTGAAAAAAATGGCTGTTTCAAAGATTAAAAACCTATCTGATGAAACAGCTATTTTTATGTTTAAGTCCACAAAAAATTATAGTTTTTTAGAAAACTGTTGATTTTCACAACAGCCTTAAATATTTTAGCAATAAAAATATTGCAACTTATGTTTAATTATGATATATTCTTAAAGAAACACTTTTAATTATATTATTTTGGAGTTGAAAAAATGAGTATACTTACTGTTAAAGATATTAGCCATTCTTTTGGTGGAAGAGTTATTTTTGAGAACGTTTCTTTTAGGCTATTAAAAGGTGAGCATATTGGTCTTATTGGTGCAAATGGCGAAGGTAAATCTACCTTTATGAAAATTATAACAAACAAACTTATGCCTGATTCTGGCGATGTACAATGGTCTAATCGTGTTAGGGTTGGGTATATGGACCAGCACGCAGAACTTAAAGCTGGTACAACTGTTAGAGAATGTCTTAGGGAGGCTTTCGCTTATTTATATGATATAGAAAAAGAACTTAACGAAACATATATGAAAATGGGCGATGATGGAGCAGATGTTGATACACTTATGGCAAATGCAGCAGAGCTTCAAGATATTCTTGATTCTGGCGATTTTTATAATCTTGATACAAAAATTGAAGAAGTTGCTCAAGGTCTTGGTATAAAAGATATTGGACTTGATAAAGACGTTACAGACCTTTCTGGTGGTCAAAGAACAAAAATACTTCTTGCAAAAATGTTGTTACAAAATCCCGATATTTTGCTTTTAGATGAGCCAACAAACTACCTTGATGAGGAACATATCGAGTGGCTTAAAAACTACCTTATAAACTATGAAAACGCTTTTATACTCATTTCCCACGATATAGAGTTTTTAAACAGTGTAATCAATGTCATATACCACGTTGAAAATGCAGAACTTACAAGATATGTGGGTGATTACAACGAATTTTTAAGAGTTTACGAAATGAACAAAAGACAGCTTGAAGCAGCTTATGAAAGGCAACAAGCTGAAATTGCAGGGCTTAAAGACTTCATAGCAAGGAATAAAGCAAGGGTTGCAACTTCTGGAATGGCAAAAGCCAGACAGAAAAAATTAGACAAAATGGACATTATAGAATTATCAAAAGAAAAGCCAAAACCACAATTTAGGTTTAAAGTAGGAAAGACATCTGATAAACTTATATTTGAAACAAAAGACCTTATCATTGGATATGATGAACCCCTTTCAAAACCCTTAAATATATTACTTGAAAGAGGTATGAAAGTTGCCCTTGTTGGGGCAAATGGACTTGGAAAAAGTACACTTTTAAAAAGTCTTATTGGCGAAATCAAGCCTATTTCTGGCGAAGTTCTGTTAGGTGGAAATCAACAAATCGGATACTTTGAGCAAGAAGTTAAAAATCCAGTTGATAAAACTTGCATTGAGGACGTTTGGGATACTTTCCCATCTTTCACACAGTATGAAGTTCGCCAAGCACTTGCAAAATGTGGATTAACAACACAACAGCTTGAAAGCAAAGTATTTGTTTTAAGTGGTGGCGAACAGGCTAAAGTTAGATTGTGCAAAATAATGAACACAGAAACCAACATACTTATACTTGACGAACCAACAAACCACCTTGATGTTGATGCCAAGGACGAACTTAAAAGAGTTCTGAAAGAGTATAAAGGCACTATTCTTATGGTTTGCCACGAACCTGAATTTTATAAAGATGTTGTTAATGAAATATGGGATTGTAGTGAATTTTCTTTAAAGAGTGTATAAGTTATTTTCCCCAAAGGATTGAGCTTATCCATAAACTTGCCATAACACCTGCTATATTTGCAACTAATGCACCGTGCAAAGTATAGCGGGTTTTTGTTATTTTTACAGCCATAAAATATATGCTCATTGTGTATGCGATAGTTTCTGTTGAACTCATCATTACACTTACAAATCGCCCTGTAAATGAATCTGGACCGTATGTTTTATAAAGGTCTAGCAATATACCTGTTGATGCTGATGACGAAATTAGTCGCATAAAAGTTAGTGGTACAGTTTCAACAGGATAACCTATTGCTTTGGCAAGTGGAGTTATTGCTTTTTCTAACAGTTCTAACGTCCCAGACGAACGTAATACCCCAACAGCAACCATAAGGCCTATTAATGTCGGTAAAATTTGTAGTATCGTTTTTAAACCGTCTTTTGCCCCCTCAACAAAAACATCATATATTTCAACTTTTTTTGAATATCCATAAAATATTATAAATACAAAAATTAAAGGTACCATTAAATCTGAAATTAGAATTAGTATGTTCATCTGTATTTCCACCTTTCAACGATTTTTACAAATATCACACCAACAATCGTTGAAACAAATGTTGCAAATAAACCCGGCCCTATTATTTCAGAGGGATTTTTTGAATTGTATTGAGTTCGATATGCTATCAAATTTACACAAAGAAGTTGTAAACTTGACATATTAAAAATCATAAACATACACATCGAACGACTCGCCGTTTTTTTATCTTTGTTAAGCTTTTGCATTTCTTCCATAGCACCTATTCCAGCCGGTGTTGCTGCCCAACCAAGTCCAAATATGTTGGCTATTACGTTTGTTGATATGTAATCTAAAGCCTTATGATTTTCTGGTATTTCAGGAAATAAAAATTTTAGAAATGGAGTCATTTTTTTTGATAAAATTTTTATAAGACCAGATTTTTCTGCTATTTTCATAAGTCCTGTCCACATAGATAAAATTCCTGTCATCGTTATACACGTTGTAACAGCCTCTTTTGATGAGTCTATTACCGAATTGGTTATATTGGGGATTTTACCATTAAACGCAGCAACTATAATTCCTATTAAAATCATTCCACCCCAAAGATAATTGAGCATATAAAAGCCTCCTTATCAATTTTATTTTTATAAGCATATTTTTGTATATTATATTTTATATGAGTTTATAATATGATTGAAAAGAAGTTGCATTATTCTATCTCATTAATTCTATTAGTATTGTACAATATTTCTGATAAAATTTACATATTTTGCTAAACTTACAATATTGCCTCAAATAATTACAGTACTGGAAATACACGGTTATATACACAATTTTACATTTTTGGCAAATATCTTTTTACAGCAATTATATATTATTCCAAAAAATTGAATAATATATAATAATAAATAGAATTGTTTTGACAATATATATAAAAATCACGTATAAAAAAAATAAATTTTTGTAACTTATTGACTTTTTTTATTATGTATGATAATATAGGTTCGGTAAATAATTTTAACAAAAATTATATTTTCGAGATAAAAATTGCACGGAGGTGTTTGTATGAAATCAACTGGTATTGTACGTAAAGTTGATGAACTTGGAAGAATTGTTTTACCCGTTGAACTTAGAAAAAGTCTTAATATTAATATTAAAGACCCGCTTGAAATTTTTACAAGCAACGATAGGATTGTTTTGAAAAAATATGAACCAGCTGACGTTTTCACAGGGTCTATGAAAGACCTTATCGATTACAAAGGTAAAAAAGTTTCTAAACAGTCTATTCGTGAGTTGGCAGAGCTTGCAGGTTTTAAACTTATCGAAGATGAACTTGATTATGATTCAGATGACGATGATTTATAATTTATAAGCGTATGAAATAAAAGCTGGCAACAAAACAGCTTTTTTGTTTAGCAAAAAAAGAGGTTGTCAAATATTTTTGGCAACCTTTTTTGATAAACAACAAGACAACAATATATATTAAAATTTTATTTTTCTCTACATTGTTACCTTATTTCTATTAAATAAAATTTTTTTCAGTTTATTATGTCTAATATTTTTAGAGTTTTTAACTCTAAAAGTCAATTTTTTTTATTTATTCATTTATAATCTAAAAAAGGGGTTTTATAAATGAAATATAACGAAAGAATAAGGGAGCTTAGAGAAGATAATTCTTTAACCCAACAAAAAGTAGCAAACCTTTTGAATATTGGTCAAAGGACTTATAGTGACTATGAAAGTGGTAAAACAAGAATACCTATTGACAATATTATAATTTTAGCAAAGTTTTATGATGTATCAATGGACTATATTACAGGAATTAGCAACATAAAAAAAATTATCCTAGAAAATAGATAATTTTAACCTCACCTTTTGAATATATTATAACAAAATTGTATGGTGAGTTTATGGCATTTTTCCCTTGGAGATTTAATAATATAAATGGCTATGGAAATAACAATAATTTTCCACCTGTGAACAATTGTAATGGATATATGAACTATAACGGTTATAATGCTTATAATGGCTATAATAACTGTAATAACTACACTCAAGAATTATTCAATGAAATGGTTCAAAGGAATATAGAAGCAGAAAAAAAGAGCATAGAAGAAAAAAACAAAAAATCTTCCGAAAATGACTTTTATATTTCAGAAAAAATTTCCGAATTTATTTTAAATGAAAGAAATAGTAACTTGTTTTATGATTACTTAAATGGAATTTGTGAAAATGTAAAAATGCGAAAAATATTGAAAAAAATTTCTTGTAACTGTGATTATCTTATGAAATTTTATTGTAAATATTATAAAGATAAATTTGAAAAAGATTGCCATATAAAAAATAGCGTTATAAATGAAAGCATCGACTTTTTTGACGGTATTTTGTGGGCAATGGAAGAAGAATGTAACTCTATCTTTGAAATCACAAATTTTATACAAAAAACAAGTGAGGATAAATTTAATATGGCCTTATCTTTTAAAAATGCAAGAATAGGATATTTATCTTGTATTATGGAACTTTCAAGATAAGAAAATGGTTGTCGAAAAATCGGCAACCATTTTTTTGAAAAATAATTGATTTTTTCAATAACATAAAATCAATTATCAGAGTGTCGAAAAAGTTAATTTTTATCGTTATTGTCGATTTCAAAAAGCGTCGCAGACT
>CABVAP010000118.1 GCA_902496345.1 uncultured Eubacteriales bacterium | reverse complement strand
ACAAATTCATTAAATTTGAAGAAAAAGGGGTTTTCAATATTGATTTATCTATAAAATTATACTATAATGATATGAAAAAGTAGTCTGGGCTTTTATTGAAAGTCTGCATAATTTTTAGTGATTTTACGGAGGAAATAAAAATGGCAAAGCAAAAACAAGATGACCAAAAAAAATCTGGTAATAAGCCGACTACTCAAAATTTGGCTATTATTGGTAGTTTTGTTGTTATAGGACTTATTATTGTTATTTGTGTCGGCTCTTATGTCGTGAACTATATTAACTCTGCACCTAAAAGAGAAGTTTTAGATGTTGATACTATTTATCCAAACATCCTTATAAATGATATAGATGTTGGAGGCTTGACAAAAGAAAGTGCAATTCAACAGCTTGAAGAAGATTTGGAAGAACCTTTTGAACAAAACGTTATGACGTTCGTTGTAAATGGTGATGAAGAAATTAATTTGACTTATGCACAGTTTGGCGTTAAATATGATATTGAAAGTGCTGTTGAAGAAGCGTATCAGTATGCAAGAGAAGGCAGTATCGATGAAAGATATGAGTTATACGATAAACTCAAAATAGGTGAGCCTCATTCTTTTGATGCAACTGTTCTTAACAAAGATACTGGCGAACTTAATGATGATGTTAAAAATAATATAAGAACTTTGCTTGAAAAAGAATTAAAAGATAAGTCTTATGTCGCTCCAGCCGTTGTAAACGGTGTTACAATGAAAGGTCAAGAACTTGACCTCGATAGATTGGTTGACATTGTAGTTGACGCTATCGAAACTAACACAGGTGCGGGAATGTCTATTCACGTTCCGTTGAAAGAAATTGCTTAATTTAATCTAGTAATTAAATATTGTACGGAACAATATAATTTAAAGGGATTTGAATAACTAAAAGATTTAATCATTATTATTCTAAAATGTAATCTGTTATTGGAGGAATAAAAATGGCAGAAAATAATAGGAGAAGAATACCTAATAGAAATAATAACCAAAGAAGAAGAAAGGCTAGATATAACAAGCTTGCGATTGGTATTACAGCTGCTATTGCTGTTGTTGTTATCGGTTCGATTTTTACTGTTAATTATATCGAAAATAAAAGGGAACAAGAACTTATAGCACTTAATAATCAAAGAGAACAAGAACTTAACACTGGTAAAATTTATCCTAACATTATTGTTGACGGAGTTAATGTTGGTAACCTCACAAAAGAAGAGGCTGTTGCTAAATTGCAAGAAAATGTTGGTACACCTTATTCTAAAAATACAATAAGATATGTTAATGGAAAAGAAAATTATGACCTTACATACGAACAGCTTGGAATTAAATATAATCCTGAAAGTGCTGTTGAAACTGCATATAACTATGCAAGAGAAGGCGAAACTGAAGAAAAATATAATTTATATTTAAAACTTAAAAATAATGAGGAAAAACAGGAATTTAATTCTGACCCTTTCGCTCAAGACGCTAAACTTAATGATGAAGAAAAACAAAGTATAAAAACTGCGATTGAAAAAAATATCAAAGATAAAGTTTATATTCCTGTAAAAAATGCGTCTTTAAAAAGAGAAAATGGAAGCTTTATACCTGTTAGTGGTGAAAATGGAAAAGAACTTGATGTTGATAAAACTGTTGATTTGACGGTTCAAACAATTGAAAACAACAAAGATGCAAGAGGAAAAGTTCCTGTTGCAGAAATTGATTTGCCTATGAATGAAATTCAACCAACAGTTACTACTGAACAAGTTTCACAGGTTAAAGATTTGATTGGTAAATACTCAACTAAATATAGTGGTGGAGGTGGTAGGGTAACTAATATGAAAGTTGCTACATCTCGTCTTAATGGTTCAATTATATACCCTGGAGAAACTTTCTCGACTAACAAATGCTTTGGTGAAAGTACACCTGCTAACGGTTATGAACTTGCCGGTGCTTACATAAACGGTAAACTTGACCAAGACTATGGTGGTGGCGTTTGTCAGGTTTCATCAACTTTATATAACGCAGTTTTACGTGCTGAACTTAAAGTTGCTGAAAGAGCAAATCACTCTTTAACTGTTGGATATGTACCTAGAGGATTTGACGCAACACTTGCTGGCGATTATATCGATTTTAAATTTACAAATGATACATCTGTGCCTGTGTATATTGAAAGCTATTTGACAGGTAATCAAGTTGTTGTAAATCTTTATGGAAAAGAAATTCATTCTGCTGGTAGAACTCTTGAATTTAAAAGCGAATTTAAAAATGGTTCATATAAAACTTACAAAGAAGTTTATGAAAACGGTAAATTTGTTGAGGAAGTTTATCTTGCCAGAAGTACATACAAAAATATAAAAAGTGACACAAATGGAAATCCTAAAGTTGTTGTTGAATCTACAACAGCTACTACAACAGCTGAGCCAGCTACTGAAACAACTACTCAAGCTCCAAAGCAAAATAGTTCTAGTTCAGCTACTGCTAGCACTGAAAACAAGAAAACTGAAACTACAACAGCTAAGCCTAAAACTACTACTACAACAGAAAAACCAAAAACAGAACAAAATACATCGGCTTCAACTTCATCAAAGACAAACAGTAATGTTATAGATGAAATAGTTGTTGAATAATTATTTGATTAAAACCTTGAACATTGTCAATTTGCTATATGACCATAAGTAGTGAATTTTAGACTATGTTTTAAGGTTTTAATTTTTTTGTTAGGTTTAACTGAATTTTTGGGTAAATAATTAAAAAAAGAACTTGAATTTTTGTCTAATTTGTGTCAATATATAATGGAGCTAAAATTTTATGCTTTGGAGGAATAATTATGATTAAAACTGACATTGTCATAATTGGCTCGGGAATTGCTGCCTTAAGTGTCGCAAATACGCTCTGTAAAAATGACAGAAAAGTAACAATAATTACTAAAGCCCTTAAAACTTCTAGTAATTCTAACCTCGCTCAAGGAGGTATCTCGGTTGCTCTTTCTGAAAATGACAACTATAATATGCACTATGATGACACTTTAGAAGCTGGTTGTTATCTTAACAACCCCGAATCTGTTATGACTCTTGTATCAAAAGCACCTGACGTTATAAGAGAGTTTATAAATGACGGTATGAAGTTTGATACTGATGAAAAAGGCAATATTCTTTTTGGTAAGGAGGGTGCTCACCATATAAACAGAATAATACACGCTGGTGGTGACAGAACTGGTCAAAAAGTTATGGAAGAGCTTTTTTCTGAGATTAACGAAAATGTAACCATTCGTGAAAATGAAATGGTTCTGGAGCTTAGAGTTAAAAACAACGAATGTAGTGGTGTAATTACACGTGATTTGGACGGTAACATAAACCACTATGAAGCGAACTACACAATACTAGCGACAGGCGGTATCGGTCAGCTTTATCCTTGTACCTCTAATGATATTACTATTACCGGAGATGGCTTAGCTATGGCTTACAGAGCGGGTCTTGAGCTTAGCACTCTCGAATTTGTTCAATTTCACCCAACTATGCTTAACATAAACGGCAAAACTATGGGTCTTGTTTCTGAGGCTGTTAGAGGTGCCGGTGGTATACTTGTGAACCAAAACGGTGAAAAAATTATGGCAGGTAAACACCCTCTTAATGACCTTGCTCCTAGAGATATTGTTTCTAGAATTGTCTATGACCATTATCTTAAAGGTGACCAGATTTTTCTTGATATTTCAAATGTTGAAAACTTTAAAGAAAAATTCCCTTATATCTCTGAAATGTGTGAAGATAATGGGGTTGATTTAAGCAAAAACCTTATACCGGTTATGCCGGGTGCTCATTTCCATATGGGTGGTATCACTGCTAAACCAACTGGCGAAACTAGCGTAAAAGGTCTTTATGCCGTTGGTGAGGCTGCTTGCACCGGTGTTCACGGTGCAAATAGACTTGCAAGTAACTCTTTGCTTGAAGGTCTTGTTTTTGGTAAACTTACTGCTCAAAATATTATGACATCTGACAGAAAAGCTACAACGTTTGATGATGAGATGTCTTCTGCTGTTATTGCCCAGTTGCCTACTAAAAAGGAAATTCAAAAGAAAATGATGGAATTTATCGGCATTGTTCGCTACAAAGATAAAATTCCTGAAATTATTAAATGGTTTGAAAAATTTATCCCTACTGGTGTTGATAAACCTTTTGGTAAAGTTGATTTTACAAAGGCAACTAATGAACAGTTAGAAATATACAATATGCTTACAGCAGGCTATCTTATCGCTAAATGTGCATACAACAGAGATGAAAGCATTGGAGCACATTATATAATTAAATAAGGGGTGGAAATTTTGAACAAACTTAAAGCTAAAGAACTTTTAAAGTCTTTTTTGATTGAAGATATAAATACAGGCGATTTATCGGCTGAACTTGTTTTTGATGATGAACAAACCGGAAGCGGTGTTTTTTTGGCAAAAGATGACGGCATTGTTTGTGGTACTGATATTATTTCACTTACTTATGAAGTTTTTGGTGATGAAGTTGCTGTTGAACTCTATAAAAAAGACGGCGACAAAATTAAAAAAGGTGAGAAAATAGCAAAAGTTGACGGCAAGGTCAGAACTCTTTTGACTTGTGAAAGGGTTATTTTAAATCTTTTACAGAGAATGAGCGGTATCGCAACTTGTACTAAAAAAGCCGTTGATTTACTTGATGATGACACTATTAGAATTTGTGATACAAGAAAAACTATTCCCGGTATACGACTCTTTGAAAAATATGCCGTTACTTGTGGTGGTGGCTTTAATCACAGAATTGGTCTTTATGACGGCGTTATGCTTAAAGATAATCATATAGCTTTTGCCGGAGGAATTACACAGGCTGTTGACCTTGTTCGTTCTAAAATCGGTCATATGGTTAAAATTGAGGTCGAAACAGAAAGCAAAGAACAAGTTATTGAGGCTGTTTCTGCAGGGGCAGATGTTATTATGTTTGACAACAGAACACCTAGCGAAATTAAAGAACTTACTACCATTGTTCCTAAACATATAATCACAGAGGCTTCCGGTGGAATTAGTTTTAAAAATATCGCTGATTTTAAAGGTTGTGGCGTTAATTATATCTCTATGGGTTCTATTACTCATTCTGCTATGCCACTTGATATAAGTTTTAACAGTACAGCCGGAGAAAAAGGAATTTAAACTAAATGCTTTTTAAAATCTTGGGGCATAGCCTCAAGATTTTAAATTTTATACGAATTTTATTTTTATTGGGACGGGAGAAACTAACTTATGAAAATTTTGGATTATTTAAAAAATAATATTCTCATAACAGACGGTTCTATGGGAACTTACTACAGAGAGCTTTCTAATACAAACGGAACTAGCGTTGTTGCAAATTTGACAAATCCTGATATTATCGAAAAAATCCACAAAGATTATATTAATTCGGGAGCTATGCTCATAAGAACAAATACTTTTTCAGCTAATACACAAATTTTAAAATGTGATATTGAATACGTTAAAGAGGTTATCTCAAAAGGGTGCGAAATTGCTAAAAAAGCAGTTTCCGGAACAGATGTGTTTATTGGTGCAAGCATTGGACCAATACCTGACGGAGATAACGAACAGGACTTTACACAAGAATATTTTGACATTGTTGATTGTTTTTTATCTCAAGGAATTGATATTTTTGTATTTGAAACTTTTTATTCTCTTGATTATCTTAAAACAGTTATTGAACATATAAAAGAAAAAAATAAAAATGCTTTTATAATAACCCAATTTTCTGTAAATGACACAGGAATAACAAAAAAATCTCTTGGTATAAACAGAATAATTTCTGAACTTAAAGACTTTGATGGCATTGATGTTATTGGATTTAACTGTGGCGTTGGTCCTATGCATATGTATAATATTGTCAAAAAGATTTCTAATGTTGATTTCTCTGGAAAAATGATTTCAGCTTTGCCAAATGCCGGCTATCCTGAAATTATTGACAACAAAGTTGAATATGTTATGAATCCTAAGTACTTTGCTAAAACTTGTGCAAAAATGATTTCACAAAATGTAAAAGTAATCGGTGGGTGTTGTGGTACAACCCCCGAACACATAAGACTTTTAAAAGAGGAATTATTAAAAAGTTCAAGTGAAAAAGTTAGTAGCAACGTTTCAGCAACGAAAGTTACTCAAGCAAAAAACAATAATATAAAAAATGCTTTCCATAGCAAACTTGAAAACAATGAATTTATTATTGCTGTTGAACTTGACCCACCTTTTAAAACATCTGTTGACAAAATAATTACTGGTGCAAAAGTACTTAGTGAAAGTGGTGTTGACATAATTACTATCGCTGATTCGCCTATGGGAAAATCTCGTGCAGATTCTATGATTATTTCAAGCAAAATAAAGAGAGAAACAGGGGCAGAGGTACTTCCTCACGTTTGTTGCAGGGACAGAAACAGTATTTCGTTGCGTTCATCTATTCTTGCAGGATACATTGAGGGAATAAGAAACGTACTTGTTGTTACCGGTGACCCCGTTCCTGAAGAGGCTAGGGGAAACACAAAAAGTGTTTTTGACCTTAATTCATACTCACTTATGAATATGATTTCTGAGATGAATCTTGATGTATTTGAGGGTGAATCTGTTAAAATTGGTGGGGCAGTAAACTTTAATGTTAAAAACAAAAGTTCTGAATACAACAGGTTATTGAGAAAAGTTAAATCCGGTGCAGAATTTTTTCTTACGCAACCTATTTTTACAGATGATACAATTGAATTTATAAAGGGGTTACCTAAAGAGAGAGATTTTAAGATTTTTGGTGGAATTATGCCACTTGTTACTTACAACAATGCCCAATTTATAAACAACGAAATGACAGGTATAAACATACCTGAAAGATATTTATCTATGTTCTCTCCTGATATGTCAAGAGAAGAATCTCAAGCTATCGGTATTGAGATTGCTGTTGAGCTTGCAAAAACTATTCGTGACTATGTTGACGGTCTTTACATTATTACTCCTTTCAACAGGTACGAAATGGTCAGCGAAATTTTGAAGAAAATTA
>CABVAP010000117.1 GCA_902496345.1 uncultured Eubacteriales bacterium | reverse complement strand
TTGCTTACATAAGGCGACAGCAAGACAGGAAACGATAGTTTCCGGCAAAAGTTTTCGTCCACCTTTTTCAAAAGGTGGTGGGTGTGGGCAACGCCCACGGTTTTTAAAATGTCTTTACAAACCCCAATTTATAGAAAAACCCACCGTAGGGTTTGCCACGGTGGGTAAAATTTAATAATTGTAGGAATTGAAAAATTTCTTACTTTTTGTAATAAGCTTCAAGTCGGAATATAGGCATTCCCTTGCTTGAAAATTTCTCTTCATATTCTGTCATTACATTGCCCTCAAAGTCACTGTTGTGGAGGTCAAGACATATATTTTTCATTCTCCAGTTTTCTTGGTCTTCAAATTCATTTAACGAAAACTCAAATAAAATTCTGTTATCTGTTTTAAAACAAATCTCGCCTTGTTCACCAAAAATCTCTCCATATAATTTAAGAAAATTTCTATGTGTAAGTCTTCTTTTTGCCCATTTTTTCTTGTTTGGCCAAGGGTCACAAAAGTTTATATAAAGTCTTTTGATTTCTGCTGGCTCAAAAAAGTCTTTTAAATTTTCAACATCGGCAGAGAAAAATGCAAGATTTGCTCCAACACCTTTTTCACGTCCTTTTTTTAATGCTGATGCAATAACCATATCTTGTCTTTCAACTGCTATATAATTAATGTCTGGATTTAATTTTGACATAGTTGTTATAAATTGACCTTTACCACAACCAATTTCAACGTGAATAGGGTTGTCGTTTCCAAAAAAATCACGCCATTTCCCTTTTAATTCTTCTGGGCTTTTTATAAAATTTTTGTTTGTGTTAAATTCTTCCTCTGCCCACGGTTTTTTTCTGATACGCATTTACTAAATTCCTCCGATACATAGTTTAAAAAATCTATAACCATTTTAGCATAGGAAAGAACTTATTGCAACTTATTAATTTTGAATTTTTAACAGCCAATATCCATAGTCACCGTCTACAGCAACCTTATCATTGCAACATTTAAATTGTTTGAATCCTTGTATATTAGCCTCAAGTTTATAATCTGAAAAAAATCGACTTGGAACTCCTAATATATAGTTTTCCTTTTCATTTTCTACATATCTACCTAAAATTAAATGTTTATATTTTTTTTCGGAAAATGCAACAAATGGATTGTTTAAATAAACCCATAATCTACCCGAAAATACTACAAGTTCGCTGGAATCTATTCTTACCCAATAAACATCTTTGTTTTGTTTTTCAAATGGCGACATTTTTAAATTATGCTCAAAAATATAATCAATCGCATAATTTCTATTTTTAATGCTTTTTTGTGCGATGTTTTTTTGTTCTTTTAACTCTGTTATTTTTCCTTTATAATTTTCATTTTTTTCTATTTCTTCGATACCTTGTCTGAATTTTTTTATTATATCATTAAAACTTTTTTCTGAATCATTTTTTATCAATTCTATGTTTTCTTGCTCCAAATGAGTTTGTTCGTTTGAAATTGAATCAGTTTCTTCAATTTGTTCCGACTGCTCTATTTTTTTATCTTTTTCAGCTGTTATATCAATATCGATTTCTTCTTTGATAGTATCAGAAGTATCAGAAATTTCTTTTTCTTCTGTTACATCAATTGCAATTTCTTCTTCAACAGTATCAGAATCGTTATTTTCTTCAATGGAGTTGTTTAAAGAAATTTCTGTTTGTTCCGTTTCGGTTTTTTCAGATATTTTCAAATTTGAATTTTTGTTCATATTTTCACTGGTATCTAAATTTGAAATTTTTTCTATTTTTGAATTTTTGTTAGTATCATCTGTATTATCGAAAATAGAAAAGTTTTCTTTCCATTGAACGGTTCCATTTACGTATCCTGTTAAAATTGAGTTAGACGCTTTTATCTCGTCAGGCATAATTACAACAACGTGAAAATCTTCTAGTTTTAAATTTGTTTTACATACGTTTTCTGGGTCAAATTCAAAGCGTAATTCGCCTTTTCCATTTGAGTCACTTTTTATTTTTCCTAGCACAACGCCTGTATTATTCATATTTTTACAGCTTACCAAAACAACATTATATTCACCCTGTTTCAATCCTTGTATGTACACAGAAAATTTACCTTTTCCAAATCTTACCTCAATAACACATCTACCCATTGAATCTTTAAAATCATACGAATAATCAGAATTTTCTTGTTGTAGTGTCACGAACATTCTAGCGTAATTTCTTGAATATATCATAAAAACCCCCCATTATTTTTTTATTCATATATTTAAGTTACTTCAACCATATATAAATATATGCTTGTAAGTTTAAAAATATTACTATGAAAATTTAACATCATAATATTTATCTGATATATATTGATATTTATAATTCGTATTTATATTAATCTCATTTACTAAAATTTTCTCTTTTTTTGTTGCATTTTTTGATAAAAATTGTTAAAATATATTTATATAGTGATATGAATTTGCAAAGGGGAAGAAAATATGGCTAAAAGACGTATTTTGCCTATACTTATACTGATTTTTGTTTTTTTGAACTTAGAAATGTGCTTTTCAGCTCCTTGGATAAATATGAACATAACCTATGACGGAAAGGTTCATAATTACAATGCCGAAAATGTATATTTGTATGTAAACGGTAAAAGAGTCGAGAATTTATCTATGCCTGCTATTATACTAGACGGGTCTACTCTTGTTCCTGCCAGAGAGGTTTTTGAACCTTTAGGTGCAGATGTTACTTGGGACAAGGAAAACGAAACGGTAAATGTTTCATACAAAGATAATTTGATAAAAATAAAAGTCAATTCGCAAACGGCAGATATTAATGGTAATTCAGCTCAGCTATCTGTTCCTGCTAAAATAATAAATAACAAAACTATGATTCCAGCTAGATTTATTGCACAGTCTTTAGGTATGAAAGTTGAATGGAGTCAAGACACTAGGATAATCAATATAAGAGAGGTAAACGTTTTGCCTAGTGATATAGGCATAGAAATTCCAACTGATAAATTTACAGAGGTTTCTACGGAAACAGCAGAACAAACTACAGAAGTTCAAACTGAACTAACTACAGAGAGAGTAACAGAAAAATCTAGTGAAACAACAACGGAAAGAGCCCCTGTTGATTTACAAGAACCTGATTTTGATGACGGAATTTTAGAGATAAAAGCAAATGGAAATATAGGTGATTTTGCTCAAAATAAAATTTCTAAAAACAAAGCTGTTTACATACTAAGCAAAGTCAATATGCCTGAAAAGAAAAAGTACACTTTTGATAATGATTATATTGATAAAGTTGAATTTAAAGAAATTACTTTAAACAACAAAAAATTTGTTGAAATAACTGTATATTTCAATGAAGACAGCGATGAAAATAAAAATCCTGTGGCTTACATATCTAAAAATCAAAAAACTTTCATTGTTGATTTTGTTAATGATGAGCCAGTTTATGAGGAGCTTTATCCTGTAGATGTCGATAGCGACAATGATGATGAACCTCTTTCGTCTGATTCTGACATACCAGAGGATTTTTATATTGACCCTGACAACTAATTTTAATCTATAAAGGGGGCTTTTATAATGCCTGCAAGAATAGTAATTGCTTCTTATGACAAAGTATTGAAAGAAGTTTTATCAAGAAATATATCTGGCTCTAACATTCAAGTTAATTTGGCTTATAACATTGTTCAGTCTGAGGCTTATTTTAGCTCCAGCGAGCCAAACGTCCTTATTTTTGATATTGACAACGGCACTGCTCCATCTAGGTACATAAGCTTGCTTTTAGAAAAGTATAATTTGCTCATTGTGCTTACTGGCTCTGACCCTAAAAAAGCTTTTGATTTTTACAAATATGGCGTAAAAGATTATATTATAAAGCCTAAAAATTTTAATTCTGCTGACGGTAGAGAGCTTATTGTCGCTGTTACAGAGCGAATTAAAAAATTCTTTTCTGTTGTTAATGCTTCAAGAACAAACACCCAAAGAACACCGTCACATAGCAGTAGGTTTATGCAAAATCGTTTTATTGCAAATGGTTCGGCAATGCCTCACGCTCATAGACACTCTTATCCGAACAGTATTCACAACCAAATGGCAACTTCTAAGCTGGGACATAACAAAAATGATAGTGTCATTGCTATAGCAGCATCAACAGGTGGCCCAGATGCCCTTGATTCAATTTTACGAAATTTACCTGTTGATTTGCCTCCTATCCTTATAGTTCAACATATGCCTAGTAAATTTACTTATCAGTTCGCTCAAAGGATAAACAACTATTCTAAACTTGAAATAAAAGAGGCTGAAGATGGCGAACCTGTTTATCCTGGGTATGCCTATATAGCTCCCGGTGGCTTACATATGATTATTAAAAAGATAGGTGGTCAACTTTGCATAAAATGTGTTGCCGGTAAAAAAGTAAATGGTGTATGCCCTGCCGCTGATGTTTTATTTAATTCTGTTGCTGAAGTTATGGCTGATAGGGCTATTGGTGTTATTTTGACAGGAATGGGTGCTGACGGTGCTAAAGGGCTTAGCATAATGAAATCTGCCGGTTCTGTCAACATTGGGCAAGACAAGGAAACATCTGTTGTTTACGGTATGCCTAGAGTAGCCTATGACTTGAATTGTTTGGATTATCAACTTCCTTTAGATAGGATTCCTCAAAAAATAGTTGACCTTTCTAAAAAGTTTCAATAAATTAGATTTATTTTGACGAGGTATAGGTATATATTTTGGTAGTATTACAAATGACTAAATTTGTTAAATTTTATTGTTGTATTATATAACTTGTTTATGATATAATATATGAATGTTTTGAAAATATGTTTAAATTAAATTTTAAAGAGTGCATAAATTTATTTTGATTATAGATGACGTTTTATTAATGATATTAGGGGTTGATTGATTAATGAGAAAAAGTAGAGTGAGGACAGACAAATTACAAGAAGGAATGGTTACGGCAACTGACGTTGTTTCTATAGTTGGTGCGACAATTGTACCTAAAGGAACTGTCCTTGATTTTTATAACATTGGAAAAATTTCTAGGGCTGGCGTTACGGCTGTTATCGTTGAAGTTGACAATGATGGAGTTGTTAATAAACAGCAGTTTTCTAGTGTTGAAGAAGTTAAAAATAGCGATGAATTTAAAAAGTTCAAAGAAAACTTTGAGGTGAGTAAAGGAGAGGTAAAACGCTCCCTTGACAGGGTCGTTAGAACTGACAAAGAAATTGATTTTGATAAAATGATTTCTGATGTTGACGTTGTTATGTCTAACGCTTGCACCGGTATGGAAGTCTTTGAAATGCTTAACTGTATGAAAAACGAAATGAATGATGTATACAAACATTCTTTAAGCGTTTCTATGATGAGTGCTGTTCTTGCAAAATGGGCAAGACTTCCTAAAGAAGAAATTGATGAAATTGTCGTTGCTGCCTTACTTCACGATGTTGGAAAACTCAAAGTACCTTATGAAGTTTTAAGCTCTAAAAAATTAACTTCTGAGGAAAAAAGATTTTTGAGAAAACACGCTATATACGGTTATAATATACTTAAAGATAAAGTCGATGACACAATTGCACAGGTTGCTTTAAGTCATCACGAGAGATACGATGGTTCTGGCTATCCTATGGCTCAAAAGGGTCTTGAAATTCCTAAATATGCACGTCTTGTTGCTATTGCTGATATATTTGACGAATTTACAGGCAACAGAGGTGAAAGTGGAGGAAATTTATGTCCCTTTGACGTTATTAGAATTTTTGAAAGAGATGGTTTCCAGAAGTTTGATACAGAATATTTGCTTGCTTTCTTATCTGGCATAGCTGATACTTATGTTGGGTATAATGTAAGATTATCAAATGGAAAAGAAGGAAGTATTGTCTTTGCGAATAAGTCTAGACCTTCTAGACCTATGGTTAAGGTTGACAATATGTATGTTGATTTAGCTAAAGAAAAAGAAATACAAATAGTTCAGGTGTTATAAAACACGATATAAATATAATATATTTTAAAATTCCCTTTTTGTTGGGCGTCATTACGAGACGTTTAATCCAAAAGGGAATTTTTTATTTTTGTATGTTTAAAATAAATTTTGACGGTAATAATCCCTTTATAAAATAAAAAACAAAGGAGAATTTTTATGATAAAAAAAATACAACAAAATTTTTTAAACTGGTTCAAAAATGAAAGAAAATTTATATTTATTTCGACTATTTTGGCTGTTATTTTTACTGCAATTGTTACATATACTGCTGTCTATTCTGAAAGTGTACAAAGTGGTATAGCAAAAGAGGTTTTAAGGTTTCACGTTCTTGCAAACAGCGACGAACAGTATGACCAAAATTTAAAACTTAAAGTTCGTGATGAAATACTTTCAAAATACAAAAATGAACTTATTGCTTGCCAAAACGTTGATGAAACAAAGAAGTTTTTTGAGAAAAATATAGATGATGTTATTTTAACAGCAAAAGATGTTATTAAAAGAGAAGGTTATACTTATGACGTTAACGCATTTCTTGGAAAATCTGAATTTCCCACAAAAGCTTACGGTGATGTCGTTTTCCCTGCTGGTGAATACGATGCACTACGAATTGAAATAGGGAATGCTGAGGGAAAAAACTGGTGGTGTGTAATGTTTCCTCCCTTATGTTTTGTTGATGTTTCTAGCCCAGAAATTCCGGAAAATGAAAAGCAAAAGCTTAAAAATATTCTTACTGATGAGGAATACGGAATTGTCGCTAACCCACAAAATAGCAGTTCCTTTAAAATAAAGTTTAAAATAGTTGAAATTTGGGAAGAAATATTTGGTTAGAGGTAAATTGGGGTTTGTCAAAGACCTTTTTAAGACCGTGGGGCTTTGCCCCACCACCCCTTTAAAACCGTGGGCTTTGCCCACACCCACAAGCCTTTGAAAAGGCTTGACCTAAACTTTTGCCGGAAACTATCGTTTCCTGTCTTGTTGTCGACTAAAGGTGGCTAATTTAAGGCTTTTGCAAAAGCTTATTTTTGAAACCTTTTTCTATCGCAAAAAGGTTTCAAACTTCCAAAAATGCTCTTGAAGCATTTTAAGACCTTGGGACTTTGTCCCAAACCCTACCAGCTCAGCACTTTTGCTACGCAAAAGCCGGCTTACGCCGTCCGGATTTCTTTCCGGTGCCACTTTAGAAAAGGCTGGACCTAAACTTTGTATCGGCTTCGCCGTCCTTTTTCACTCTCTCGGCAAAATGAAATTTATCAAAAATTTTATTTTTGCTTACATAAGAGGAGGACGCATCAGGAAACGATAGTTTCCGGCAA
>CABVAP010000116.1 GCA_902496345.1 uncultured Eubacteriales bacterium | reverse complement strand
TTTTCGTCCACCTTTTTCAAAAGGTGGTGGGTGTGGGCAAAGCCCACGGTTTTAAATGGGTGGTGGGGCAAAGCCCCACGGTCTTAAAAAGGTCTTTACAACCCCCAACCTGTAAAATTGTATAGAATTACCTGCACCAAATAAATTAATTAAAACAAAGTAAATTCCAAAAAATTAGTTGAACGTATATCTACACAAGTAATATTATAGTCCCAAAATAAAAAAAGTCAACATTTCCAGATAATTTTGTTAAAATTCTAACAAAATATTATAAAAACTATCTGTACGTATATGTTTTTATAAAAAATAAAAAAATAAATTATTATTTACTCAAAGACCACTTGACATTATCCTCACAATATATTATAGTCAGACTATGGAATTTTTTATCTTATATAAATTTATATAAATAATAGAACGAGAAAAAATAAAATATATACTAATGCATTGGAGAGATTTTATGAAATATAAACCTTTAGTTATTGGCGATTTAGTCGCTCCTGTTCCTATAATACAGGGAGGAATGGGTGTTGGCATAAGCCTTTCTGGTTTAGCATCTGCTGTTGCTAGCTGTGGTGGTATAGGTGTCATTTCAGCTGCCCAACCTGGTTTTAGAGAACCTGATTTCCTTAAAAATTCAGTAGAAGCTAATATTAGAGTGCTTTCCCGAGAAATTAAAATCGCTAAGGAAAAATCAAATAATGGTATTATTGGTGTTAATATTATGGTTGCACTCAATAATTATGACGATTACGTTAAATGCTGTATAGATAGTGGTGCTGATTTGATAATATCTGGTGCCGGACTTCCTATGAAGCTTCCAGAATTGGTAGCTAATTCAAATATTAAGATTGCACCTATTGTTTCTTCGCTTAAAGCAGCTAAAGTTATTTTGCAAAGATGGGACAAACGCTATCAAAGAACAGCCGATTTAATTGTAATTGAAGGTCCTAAAGCTGGTGGACATTTAGGTTTCCACGCTGAAGACGCCGAAAAACTTGAAAACATAGACGATGAAATTAAAGCCATAATAGAGTATAAAAAAGAATACGAAGAAAAATACAATATGTATATACCTGTTGTATTTGCTGGTGGTGTGTTCTCATCAGAAGATGTTGATTATTATATAAATAAAATTGGAACTGACGGTGTTCAGGTTGCAACTAGATTTGTAGCAACAGAAGAATGTGACGCTGACGAAGCTTTTAAAAATGCTTATGTGAAAGCAACAAAAGATGACATCGGAATTGTAAAAAGTCCTGTAGGTATGCCAGGTCGTGCTATATTAAATCCTTATATCAAAAAAACATCTCTTGAGCGTGACCCCGTTCAAAAATGTTTTAACTGTATTCATAAATGTAACCCTGCTACAACACCATATTGCTTATCTAAGGCACTTTTTAACGCTGCAAATGGGGATTTGGATAATGCCCTCATTTTCTGTGGAGAAAATGCGTATAAAATAACAAAAATTTCAACTGTAAAAGAGGTAATAGACGACCTCATCAAATAATAAAATAAGGCAATAGCATAAATTTTTGATTAGTTTGTGCTGTTGCCTTATTGTTTTACAAAAATACTTTGTTTTATGTTGTTAAATACTTTTGAGAATTATTTATTATTATTAAAAAATAGTTTTATTAAAAATATTTAATTTATATGATAATTTATTGCTTTGCTAAAAATTGTATGTTACAATTAGACATAATCAAGTATTTTAAATTTGAGGGATATTACTAATTTAAGAGGAATTTCATCTATATTTTTATTGTTAGGAGGTATTTATTGTGATAAAATTAACAAACAATAAAAAAACTATTCTTATTGTTAGGATAATTGTTATACTTATAATTATAGCTGTAGCAATTGGTTCTTTTTTCATATTTAAGACTGATTTAGGAAAAAATGTATTGCCTGTTGTTAGCCTCTCTGTATGGGGTGATGAGAGAAGCAAAGACATTTTTCTTGATGCAGCCGAAAATTTCAAATCTGCCCACAGCGAAGAAGTTAATCTTCAAATAAACATTAGCGAAGAAAATGAATCTTATTGCAAAAATACTGTTCTAAGTAATCCTGAGAAAGCAGCTGACGTATATGTATTTATTGATGACCAATTTTCAGAATTGTACAAAGGTGGTGCTTTGAAAGAAATCACAGAGAATAAAGATACTATCATAAGCGAAAACGGTGGTGAAACCTCTGGAGCAATTCAAGCATCATCTATCGCTGGAAAATTATACGCATATCCCCTAGCCTCTGGCAATGGATATTTTCTCTATTACAACTCAGCATATTTCAATGAAAAAGACGTTACCGACCTAGATACAATACTAAATATAGCCGAAAAGAACAACAAAAAATTTTCAATGGACTTTACAAGTGGTTGGTATATATATTCTTTCTTTAAAGGGGCCGGTCTTGATGTTTCAGCAAATGCAGACGGTTTAACAAATAAATGCAATTGGAATTCCACAGTTACAAGATATAAAGGTGTAGATGTTGCAAACGCTATGCTTAAAATAGCAACACACAAAGGATTTATTAACCAAACAGACGAAATGCTTGTTGAGGGAATAAAAGATGGTTCTGTAATAGCAGCAGTAAATGGAGCTTGGAATTCTAAAGAAATAGAAACAGCTTTCGGAAAAAATTTTGCTGCAACAAAACTTCCCGAATATACAATAAACGGTGATAAAGTACAGATGTGTAGCTTTTCAGGTTACAAACTTGTTGGTGTAAATCCACACTCAAAAAATATTGAATGGGCATCTAAATTTGCAGAATATTTGACAAATAGAGATGTACAGATGCGTAGGTATAAAAAAATTGGAGAATGTCCATCTAACATAAATGTCATAGGTTCAGCTAAAGTAGAGTTATCTCCAGTTGTTAAGGCATTGACTGAACAGTCAAAATACGCATATAAACAAGACATTGCAAAATCATATTGGAATGCAGCTTGTACTTTTGGAATTTCAATTGCCGAAGGTAACACAGATAAAAAAGATTTGCAATCACTCCTTGATAAATTGGTTACTGAAATTGAAGTTAAACAGGAATAGTAAAAAAGTGAGGAATTGATTATTTTATGAAGTTAGAATTGAAGCGAGGCACCGCCGTTAAAATCTTTATTATAATTTTAATCACTGAAATCATTAGCATTATTGATATAACTGTACTTGAAAGAGATATTGATATTTTATCAGAAAACTATCAAAAATTTTCAGAAGAATACTATGTAGATAAAGATTGTATAGAAGATATAAATATGTTGTTTTATAAACACCAAGGTATTGTTTTAAGTCACGTCATTGCTACAGATAGTGACCAAATGGCTAAATATGAAAAGCAAGAAAAAGAAATAAGCAATGAAATTTCAGAAAAACTTTCACAATTCAATGTTGCCACAAAAAATAGCGAATATGAACAGCTTTATCACAAAGTATACTCAAAGGCTGCTACATATTCCAATAATAAAGACATTGTTCTAAAACTTAGCCGAGAAGGCGATACGGTAACAGCCGATTATTATATATCACAAATTATGTTAAAGTGTGTTAGCGATATTAATAAAAGTCTTGATGAATTTGAAACATATATAGATAATCAGGTTAAAAAAGCAAAGACAGATATGGATAATAATATAGAAAATTCAAAAGCAGGAGAAACATCTGGTCTTGTCCTAAAAATTTCTGCAATAATAGTAGCTTTAGTTTTGTGCTTTAATATAACATCAAATCTTGAAAAACATAAAAACAAACTTGAAAATAAAATTGAAACACAAAAACAAGAGATTTTAATTCACAACGAAAGAATGTTGGAAATTCAAAATAACATAATTACAGGAATGGCAAACCTTATTGAAAACAGAGATGGTGATACCGGCGAACACATAAAAAGAACAAGTGCTTATGTTGGACTTTTGGCGAATGCAGCCAAAGAAAAAGGTTATTACAAAAACATTTTAACAGACAATTATATTGAACTTCTTATCAAAGCAGCACCTATGCACGACATCGGAAAAATTTGTATTCCAGATGCAATATTAAAAAAACCGGGAAAACTTACCGATAAAGAATTTGAAATAATAAAAAACCATACAACTGAAGGTGAAAGGATTATAAACGAGGTTCTTGGAAACATAGAAGAAAAAGAATATCTTGAAATCGCATCGGAAATCGCTTGTGGTCATCACGAAAAATGGAATGGTCAAGGTTATCCTTATGGCAAAAAAGGTGAAGAAATACCTCTTTGTGCTAGGATTATGGCGATAGCTGATGTATTCGATGCCCTAATCTCAAAAAGATGTTATAAAAATGCTATGTCGATTGACGAAGCATTTTACATAATAGAAAATTCTTCTGGTTCACATTTTGACCCAATACTTACAGAGCTTTTTTTAAATAAAAAAAATGAAGTTATAAAAATAGCTTTAAACGAAAATATTGACAAATAAACTCAAAAATACCTTAGGATATAGTCCTGAGGTATTAATTTTTTAACAAACCTATTCTTTTAAATAGTTTGCAAAACTACATCTCATATATTATTTAGTGATATTATATAATAAAAATTACAATTTATCGCGTTATTTTCTATAATTTACCCTATTCCATATATCTACATTGTGTGGTATAATGAGTGTAAGAATTTTAATTTTATTAATAATTCTTGCTTAATATATAAGTTTAAAAAATTCCATAAATCAAACTAAATTATATTAAGTAATGCCATTAAGGCATTGTAAAGAGGTGTTTTTTTGGATAATAATTATTTAAAAAATTCTTTAGAGAAAATTATTTCTTCTGAACCAATTGAAATATCCCAAATTCCTGATATTGCCCTTTATATGGACCAATTGACAACTTTTTTTGAGGATAAATTACAAAGCACAAAAAGAAGTGAAGAGGATAAAATTCTTACAAAAACAATGATAAATAATTACACAAAAGCTGAACTTATAGACCCACCTATCAAGAAAAAATATTCGAAAAATCATATACTTTCTTTGATAATAATTTATCATTTAAAATCTATACTATCGATAAATGATATTTCGAAAATCTTAAAAAATTCAAAGGATTCTGTGGACCTTTTGTATGAAAATTTTCTTGAAATTCAAAAAGTGGATTATAAAAATTTTAGTTCAGAAATAGAATCAGAAATAGCTGAACTATCAAAAAATTGTCCTAATGATACAACAACGATTATATCAGTTATTTTGATGCTTATAAATCAAGCAAGTATGAGAAAACAGCTTGCCGAAAACCTAATTGATTTGTACCTTTCGGACGGTGAAAAGAAATGATTAAACAAAGAAAGATAGATATTATTGTAATAAGCATTTTACTTATTTTGTCTTTGGCTATATATTTGTTTTTCAATTTTTTTAAAGATACATCTACCGATGTATACGCCGAAATTGTATTAAAAGGCGATGTAGTAAAAACTGTTTTTCTTGATGAAGACAAAACTTTTTCGATAGAAGAAGTTCCAAATGTTAAATTTGAAATAAAAGATAAAAAAATAAGATTTCTTGAATCAGATTGCCCAGATAAAGTTTGTGTAAATACCGGTTTTATTGGTTCATCTGGGCAAACAGCAGTTTGTCTTCCCAACGCATTGTCCATAAAAATAGTGCCAATTGATACAAACTCAAAAGATTCTGATGTTGTAATATAGACAGAATTATAGACAAAATGCCACTTACTATTTTAATATCTACTTGTAGGTGAAATTATGAAAACAAAAAATGTTGCACTTGGTGGACTTATGCTTGCAATGATTGTCGTGCTTTCGATAATAGAAAGCTTTTTTCCACCTATGCCATTTTTGCCTCCAGGGGTAAAACTTGGCCTTTCAAATATAGTTGTAATGTACTCTGTATTTTTTTTAAGCAAAAAATATGCTGTTTGCTTAGCAATTTTTAAATCCATTTTTGTTTTTTTAACACGAGGATTTCTTGCAAGTCTTTTTAGTTTTTCTGGAGGCTTGCTTTCAATAGTTGTAATAGTTCTTTTTGTATCCATATTTAAAGATAAAGTTTCATATATAACTCTAAGCATTCTTGGTGCTATTTTTCATAACATCGGACAAATAATTGTATTCTCTGTTGTTATGAAAAATGTTTATGTAATGTTTTCTTACACCCCTATTCTAATTATATCAGGGATAATAATGGGTACAGTAACTGGTATATTATTAAAAGCAATAATGCCTGTTTTTAAAAAGATGTTTTAAGAAAACTTTCTATGGAGATAAAAGATGAAGATAAAACGATTTTTTATTTTTGCAATATCAACGTTTCTTTTAACTACATTTGTAGGTTGCTCAATTGGCAAGGAACGATATGAAAAAGAATACGTTGAACTTTTTGATACTTATATAAAAATAATTATATATGCCGATAGCTCTGATGAATTTGACAATTATTCAAATTGTTTTTATGACTCTATGTCAAGATATAATAAGCTTTTTGACATATATAACAGTTATGATAATATAAACAACATAAAAACAATTAATGATAACGCTGGCATTAAACCTGTTGCAGTTGAAAAAGAATTAATTGAATTTTTGAAATATGCAAAAGATACTTACAAAATTTCAAATAGCAAGATAAATTTTGCTTTTGGTTCAGTTCTCCAGATATGGCATAATTATAGGGAAACTGCATTAGACTTTCCGGAAAGTGCCTCTGTTCCGACAATGGAAGAACTTAAAAAAGCAGATGAACATACAGACATAAATTCAATAGAAATCAATGAAAAAGACAATACTGTTTATATCTCTGACAAAAAAACATCTATAGATGTTGGAGCATTAGCAAAAGGTTATGCTGTTCAAAAAACAGCAGATTTATTAAAAGAAAAAGGTGTAACTTCTGCCCTTTTAAATGCAGGTGGAAACGTTTGTACAATTGGTACTCCACCGGACTCTGACAGTTGGAATGTTGGAATACAAGACCCAGATGACACAACAAAAATATACGACAAAATTTCAGTTTCAGACAAGTCAGTAGTAACAAGTGGAAACTACCAAAGATATTACACAGTGAACGGCAAAATATACCACCATATAATTGACCCAGAAACATTAATGCCAGCAGACCTATATAAAAACGTGACGGTAATCACAGGCGACTCACAAATCGCTGATATGTTATCAACTGCACTTTTTATACTTCCTTACGACGATGGCAAAAAACTAGCACAGCAATATGGTGCCGATGTCTTATGGATTTTTACCGACGGTCACGCTGAAAAAACTTTTTAACATCATTAATAAATTTGGGTTTGTCAAAGACCTTTTTAAAACCGTGGGCGTTGCCCACACCCACCACCTTTTGAAAAAGGT
>CABVAP010000115.1 GCA_902496345.1 uncultured Eubacteriales bacterium | reverse complement strand
TTGCACTGAAAAATATCATCTCAAACCTGCTTTATCTAATTATGCGGTATTGCCTTAGTTATTGAAAAATTCTCTTACTTTTTCACTAAAAGTCTTGTCTTTTTTTGGGCTTTCACCAGCAAATTCTTTAAGAAGTTCTTTTTGTCTTTCTGTAAGTTTAGTTGGAACTTGAACTTTGAACGTAAGAACTTGGTCGCCTCTTGTTCTGCCGTCACGTACGTTATAAGCTCCTTTTCCTCTTAATATAGCCGTATCGTTTGGCTGAGTACCGGCTTTAAGAGTATATTTCTCTTCACCGTCAATGGTAGGGATAGTGAGTTCATCACCCAAAGCAGCTTGGACAAAAGAAATAGGTACTTCAAGATTGATGTTGTTACCCTTTCTTACAAAATATTTATGAGGTCTTACATAAATGTTTATATATAAATCGCCACTTGGGCCACCTTTTTCGCCAGCCTCACCAAAACCGGATTTTCTGATACTCTGACCATTGTCAATACCTTTAGGGATATTGATTTTAATTTTTTTGTTCTTTCTGACTTTTCCTTTTCCGTGGCAAGTTGGGCAAGGGTCTTTGATTATTTTACCCTCTCCGTGACAAGCTGAACAAGGTCTTGAACTTCTCATTGAACCAAACATAGTCTGTTGTACAAATGTTTCTTGACCTGTACCATTACATTTTTTACAGCTTTCAGCAACAGTACCAGGTTTTGCACCTGTACCTTTACAGTTTTCGCAAGTTTCTGTAACATTAAGTGAAATCTCTTTTTCAGCACCAAACATAGACTCTTCAAAAGATATTTGCATATCAGTTTGAACGTCTTCACCACGTTTCGGACCGTTTCTTCTTCGGCTTCCACCACCGAAAATATCTCCAAAACCACCACCAAAGATGTTTTCAAAGATGTCGCCCATATCAACGCCACCACTGCTAAAACCACCAAATCCACCGGCTCCTGCACCACCGCCGCCGTTTTCAAAAGCAGAGTGACCATATCTATCATAAGCAGCTCTTTTTTGAGAGTCACTTAAAACTTCATAAGCCTCTCCAGCCTCTTTAAACTTTGCTTCTGCTTCTTTATTGCCCGGGTTTGCGTCTGGGTGATATTTTTTTGCAAGTTTTCTATATGCCTTTTTTATTTCGGCATCACTTGCACCTTTTTGAACACCAAGCACCTCATAATAATCTCTTTTATCTGCCAATTTCGTCACCTACCAAAATCTATAAATCCATATATTAATATCAGTTAAATAAATAAGTAAATCAAAAGCTGTCGCATTAAAAATCTGACACGCTTAGACATTATATCACTTTTAACAAAAAAATCAAGCTATATAATGTCAAAACTTTTAAAATAGATTTTTAAATCCGACAGCACCCTTAATGAAATACCACACAATTAACATTCTATGACTTTAAACTCTAACAGCTATAAACCAGTTTCAAAATCATTTTATTGAATTGTGTGGTATTTCTCTAGGAATTATTTTTGTTTATATTATAGTAATCTAAATTACATATCGATTACGTCATCATTTCCGTTTGCTTGTTGACCTTGGTTAGGGTCGAAACCTGCACCACCTGCTGCTGCATTAGGGTCAACGCCAGCTTGCTGATAAAGTCTAGTTGTAAAGTCGTTTACTACTTTAGAAAGAGCTTCTGTTGCTGTTTTTAAAGTTGCAACGTCAGCGTCAGACATAGTTTCTGAGTTAAGACCCTCTGAAACTTTTTTAAGGTTTTCAACTTCTGCCTGAATTTTGTTTTTGTCCTCATCAGTGATTTTATCTTTAAGATTTTCGTCATTTAATAATTTTTCTGTCTGGAAGATAAGACTTTCAGCTTCGTTTTTAACGTCGATAGCTTCTTTACGTTTCTTATCTTGTTCAGCGTACTGTTCAGCTTCTTTAACAGCTCTGTCGATTTCTTCATCACTTAAGTTTGTACTAGAAGTGATAGTGATGTTTTGTTCTTTGCCAGTACCTAAATCTTTAGCAGAAACTTTAGTGATACCGTTTGCATCAATATCGAAAGAAACTTCAATCTGAGGGATTCCTCTAGGAGCAGGAGCAATACCGTCTAATCTAAACTGACCGAGAGATTTGTTATCTCTTGCAAGAGGTCTTTCACCCTGTACAATGTTAATATCAACGGCTGTCTGGTTATCAGCATAAGTTGAGAAAATCTGTTTTTTGTTTGTAGGGATAGTAGTATTTCTTGGAATAAGAACTGTAGAAACACCACCAGCAGTTTCGATACCAAGTGATAAAGGAGTTACGTCAAGAAGAAGAATACTACCAGCACCTTCATCACCAGCTAATTTACCACCTTGTATAGATGCACCGAGTGCAACACATTCATCTGGGTTGATACCTTTAAAAGGTTCTTTACCTGTGATTTTAGCAACTTCATCTTGAACAGCTGGGATTCTTGTAGAACCACCAACAAGTAATACTTTGTCAAGTTCAGAAACTTCAAGGTCAGCATCTCTTAAAGCATTTCTAACTGGCTCTAAAGTAGCTTCAACAAGGTCGTGTGTAAGTTCATCAAATTTAGCTCTTGAAATAGTAACATCAAGATGTTTTGGTCCGTCCTGATTCATTGTGATGAAAGGAAGATTTACATTAGTTGTAGTTGTAGTTGAAAGTTCTTTTTTAGCTTTTTCAGCAGCTTCTTTAAGTCTTTGCATAGCCATTTTATCTGTGCTTAAGTCCATATTTTCAGCTTTTTTAAATTCAGCTACTAAGTAATCAATAATTCTTTGGTCAAAGTCATCGCCACCTAAATGGTTGTTACCACTTGTTGCAAGAACTTCGATAACACCGTCACCGATTTCAATGATAGATACATCGAATGTACCACCACCTAAATCGTATACCATAATTTTCTGTTCTTTTTCATTATCAAGACCATAAGCTAAAGCAGCAGCAGTTGGTTCATTGATAATACGTTTAACATCAAGACCAGCAATTTTACCAGCATCTTTAGTTGCCTGTCTTTGGCTGTCTGTAAAGTAAGCAGGAACTGTAATAACAGCTTCTGTTACATCTTCGCCGATATAGCTTTCAGCGTCTTTTTTAAGTTTTTGTAAAATCATAGCAGAAATCTCTTGTGGAGAGTATTTTTTGCCATCATATTCAAATTTATAGTCAGAACCCATATGACGTTTGATAGAGATAACAGTACCATCAACGTTTGTAACAGCCTGACGTTTTGCAGTTTCACCAACAAGTCTTTCGCCTGTTTTTGTAAAACCAACAACAGAAGGAGTTGTTCTCATACCCTCTGTATTAGCGATAACAACAGGTTGACCACCTTCCATAACAGCTACACAAGAGTTTGTTGTACCTAAGTCAATACCAATAATTTTTCCCATTATTATTTCCTCCTAATAATATACTAATCTATATAATTTACTGTTTTTACTATTTTTATTTTGTTTTATAAAATTAATTTGCAACTTGTACCATACTTGGTCTGATAACTTTGTCTTTACATATATAGCCTTTTTGTAAAACGGCTGCGACTTCGTTTTCACCAAAGTTTTCATCTTCAATATGCATAACTGCGTTATGAAGATTAGGGTCAAATGCTTTTCCCTCTGCTTCGATTTCTTGAACACCAAGAGATGTAAGGATTTCTGTAAATTGTTTAAGTACCATTTCGATACCTTTATAAAGTCCACTCTCTTTTTCTTCCTCTGAAACAGCTGAAACAGCTCTTTCAAAGTTATCAACAACAGGTATAAGTTTAAGTACAGAATCCCTAACGCCGTCATCATACATACTAGCTTTTTCTTTCATAGTACGTTTTCTGAAATTGTCAAATTCTGCGAGAGTTCTTTGGTATCTGTCAAGATAATCGTTGGCTTTCTTTTCAAGTTCAGCTTTTTCGTCAACTACTTCATCTTTAGAGTCTGTTTTTTCGTCAGTAGCTTCAGTAGCTTCGGTAGCTTCGGCATTATCTTGTTCAGCATCAGTATTTTCGATGTTTTCGTTTTCTAAAACGTCATCGACATCTTTTTCTTTTGCTCCCATTTAGTTTAAAACTGCTAATAAAGAATAAACCTAAGTCTATTTTAAATAGCTTTTCCTTTCCTAGAATAATTTATGTTTACGTATTTTGCTCTAGCCTCCATCAGAAAAGGCTTTGATAACGTCATTAATATTTTTAACAAGGCTGTTTAATATTGGAATAACCTGAGCGTAATTCATTCTTGTAGGTCCGATTATACCGATAGTACCATAAGAGTCTTTTCCATATTTATAATCGGTTCTGATTATACTACAATCTTTAAGTTGCTCTAAGGAATTTTCATTTCCGATAAGGATTTGAATATTACCAATATTACCAGAATTTTTATTATCTTTATCTTTGCCATCTTCGAGGATATTTATAAGCATTTCTTTTTCTTCAAGAGCTTTGAAAACGGATTTTGCTTTTTCAATATCACTAAACTCAGGAAAATCAAGTATGTTGTTTACACCACTTGTATAAACTTGCATTTTGCTTTCCTCTTGGGCAGTTTTAAGAACTGATTTGAAAATATCGTCAATGAGTTCTCCGAAAGGAGAGTCAAGAAATTCTGAATAAGCTTCTTTTGACTTGATTTCGTCAAAAGTAAATTCTTTTAATTTTTGGTTAATAACATTTGATATTTGGTTTAAAATCTCAGGCTCAGGGGCCTGTTTAACCTTAATAACATTGTTTTTAACCACCTTGTTATCAGTAACCACAACGGTTATAACAGAAGTTTCATCAAACGGAATTACCTGTACGTGCTTGATTTTCACGACTTCCGACTTTGGCTCACTAACAACGGTTGTATAGTTAGTAAGTAGGGCAAGTGCTTTTGCTGTATGTTGCATAAGATATTCAATGTGATTTATATTTTCAGCAACAGTACTGCGAAGAAAATCGGTTTCTTGTTTGCTCAACTTCTTGAAGTGTAGAAGTCTATCAACATAAAGGCGATAGCCCCTATCAGACGGGACACGACCGGAAGAAGTATGTGGCTGTATTATAAAGCCAAGTTCTTCAAGGTCACTCATTTCATTTCTGATAGTTGCACTACTTATGCCCAAATCATATTTTTTTGCGATTGTTCTAGACCCGATAGGTTCTGCGGTAGCAATATAATCATTTATGATTGCTTCAAGTATTTTTATTTTTCTTTCATTTAAAATCATTATATCACGTCCTTTTAAGAACAATGTCTGTTTTGGTTGTTAGCACTCTATTAACTTGAGTGCTAATTATCTTTGTTTATAAGATAACACCATTATAGGAAAATGTCAAGAGATATTTTAATTTTTTTTATAAAATTTTTAGCAAAAATTTAAGGTCAATTCGCTAAATCTATTTGGTGGTTGTTTTGACGAATTTGACCTCTTTAAGTCAATAAAAATGGGGTTGCCAATCGGCAACCCCCCCAGACTGTAGATAAAGTTAATTTTTATCGTTATTGTCGATTTCAAAAGCGTCGCAGACTTCTATCCGCAAGCGGAAATCGCATTTTCGCTGAGGAAAACAGCTGTTTCAAGGGCTTAAAAGCCTTGTGTGAAGAAACAGCTGTTTACTCATCTATTTTAATTTGCGAAAAATCGTTGATTTTTTGCAAGGCTGTCGACTTTTTCGACAGCCTTAGGCAACCCCTAAGAATTAAGAATATGAAAATTCTTTTATTACATCATACCCATTCCGCCAGCACCAGCAGGCATAGCAGGTTCAGCTTCTTTAGGTTCAGCAACAACAGCTTCTGTTGTAAGGAGAGTTGATGCAACGCTTGTTGCGTTTAATAAAGCACTCTTAGTAACTTTTGCAGGGTCAAGAATACCTGTTTCAATCATATCAACGAACTCACTTGTAAGAGCGTTGAAACCATAAGTATTTTCAGGGTGGTTTTTAACTTCATTAACGATAACAGCACCCTCAAGACCAGCGTTGCTAACGATTTGACGAAGAGGAGCTTCCAATGCTTTACAGATGATAGAAGCACCAGTTTTTTCGTCACCAGTAAGAGAGTCAACAACTTTTTCAACAACAGGGATACAGTGGATATAAGCAGAACCACCACCACTAATAATACCGTCTTCAACAGCAGCACGAGTAGCAGCTAAAGCATCTTCCATACGGAGTTTCTTTTCTTTAAGTTCAGTTTCAGTTGCAGCACCAACTTTGATTACAGCAACACCACCAACGAGTTTAGCAAGTCTTTCTTGAAGTTTTTCACGGTCAAAATCAGATGTAGTAACAGAGATAGCTTCTTTAATCTGGTTTACTCTTGCAGAGATAGAGTCTTTGTCGCCGGCACCGTCAACAATGATAGTGTTTTCTTTAGAAACTTTAACAGTTTTAGCGTGGCCAAGAAGGTCAACAGTTGCTTCTTTAAGGTCATAGCCTAATTCTTCAGAAATAACAGTACCACCAGTTAAGATAGCGATGTCTTGTAACATTTCTTTTCTTCTGTCACCAAAGCCAGGAGCTTTAACAGCAACACAAGTAAATGTACCTCTTAATTTGTTTACGATAAGAGTTGTTAATGCTTCACCCTCAATATCTTCAGCAACGATTAAAAGTTTTTTGCCCTCTTGTACAATCTGTTCAAGAATTGGGAGAATATCTTGGATATTAGAGATTTTTTTGTCTGTGATAAGGATATATGGGTCGTCAAGTTCAGCAACCATTTTTTCCATATCAGTTGACATATAAGGAGAAAGGTATCCTCTATCGAACTGCATACCTTTAACGAGGTCGAGTTCTGTATTCATAGTTTTAGATTCTTCAACAGTGATTACACCGTCATTAGAAATCTGTTCCATAGCGTTAGCAATCATTTCGCCAACTTCGTCATCAGCAGCAGAAATAGCAGCAACTTTAGCAATATGGTTTTTGCCGTTTACTTTCTGGCTCATATCTGCAATAGCAGCAACAGCAGCGTCAGTAGCTTTAGACATACCTTTTCTTAAAATGATTGGGTTTGCACCAGCTGCAATGTTTTTAAGACCTTCTTGAATCATAGCCTGTGCAAGAACTGTAGCTGTAGTTGTACCGTCACCAGCTATATCATTTGTTTTTGTTGCAACTTCTTTTACAAGCTGTGCACCCATATCTTCGAATGGGTCTTCAAGTTCAATGTCTTTTGCGATAGTAACACCGTCATTTGTAATCAAAGGAGAACCGAATTTTTTACCTAAAACAACGTTTCTTCCTTTAGGTCCTAAAGTAACTTTAACTGTATTTGCAAGTTTATTTACGCCAGCTTCAAGTGCAGACCTTGCTTCAATGCCATATTTAATTTCTTTTGCCATTATAAATTCCTCCTAGAAATATTATTTATTTTCAAACACGAATTAAGTTGCAGAGTGTCGAAAAAGTTAATTTTTATCGTTATTGTCGATTTCAAAAAGCGTCGCAGACT
>CABVAP010000114.1 GCA_902496345.1 uncultured Eubacteriales bacterium | reverse complement strand
GTTTAATAAGCTGTACAAATTTATTAAAAGTTGTATATGAAAATTGATTTCCGTGCCAAAAAATTTATTTATATTGAATTTTTTTGAAATATGTGCTATAATTCTGGTTATGATTTAATACGGAGGTTTAAATATATGAATATCCAGCTTAAAAACATTTTGGCTATTGTAAACGACGAAAAAAGTTACGAAACAAAAGAAACAGATATATTCATTAAAGACGGAATTATTGCCGGCATTGGTGATATTGACAGCGACTTTAAAGCTGACAAAGTCATTGACGGAACGGACAAGCTCGTTATACCCGGACTTATAAATTGCCACACACATACGTATATGTCTGTTTTTAGAAATATCGCCGATGACCTTGCTTTTGATGATTGGCTTTTTAAAAACATTATGCCTAGAGAAGATATGCTTACAGATGAAGACGCTTATTGGGGTGCTATGCTTGCTTGTGTTGAGATGATTAAAACAGGGACGACTTGTTTCCTTGATATGCATATGTTTAAGAATCAGACAGCAAAAGCTGCTGTAAACTCTGGTATGAGAGCTGTTATTTCCAGAGGTCTTTCAGGTTATAACAGAAGTGAAGAAGGTTCAATAAGAAGAATAAACGAAGCAATTGAAGAAATGGAACAATGGAAAGGTAACGATAAACTTTCATTTATGTTTGCACCACACGCAATTTACACTTGTGGAACAGATTACATCAACCAAACTATCGAAAAAGCTAAAGAATACAACGTTTCCCTCCACACTCATTTGTCTGAAACAAGATACGAAGTTTCTGAAGCAAAGAAAAAATATAATATGACACCTGTTCAATATCTCGATAGCCTTGGATTTTTTGATGTAAACACTGTTGCAGCACATTGTGTACACCTTGAAGACTGTGACTTTGAGATATTAAGAGATAAAAAAGTCAATGTTGCTTTAAACCCTATGAGTAATATGAAACTTGGAAACGGTTTTGCACCTGTTCAAAAGATGTTAGATAACGGCATTAATATATGTATGGGTACAGACAGTGCAGCAAGTAATAACAGTCTTAATTTATTTTCAGATATGAACCATACAGCACTTATTCACAAAGGAACAGCCGAAAATGCTCAATCTGTAACAGCATTTGATGTATATAAAGCTGCCACTATGAACGGAGCAAAAGCACTCAACATAAATTCCGGAAAGATTGAAGTTGGTAAAAATGCCGACCTTGCAATACTTGATTTGAATTGCCCTCAAATGCGACCTAAAAACAATGTTATGTCATCTCTTTCTTATTCTGCTAACGGTTCAGAAGTTGACACTGTTATAATTGGTGGTGACATTGTAATGGAAAACAAGAAACTTTTAAACATCGACGAAAACGAAGTTTATCGCAAAGTTGAAGAGATTGCGGAAAGAATAAAATAAGCACTTATTTTAAGACCGCGGGGCTTTGCCCCACCACCCTACCAACTTTCTTTCGTGAAAGTTGGACAAAGAACTTTATCGGAAACTATCGTTTCCTTACTTGTCGTTGACTAAAAGTAGTTAAAATAAGATTTTAGACAAATTTTATTTTTGCCTACAAAATAGGAAAACGCATCAGGAAACGTAGTTTCCGGCAAAAGTTTTTGCCTAGCTTTTTTTAATAGGCATTGGAAAGAAATCCAACAAGCGTAGCTTGCTTTTGCGAAGCAAAAGTGCTGAAAGCTAGTGGGGTACCCACGGTCTTTAAAGGTTTTGAAAGTTTTAAACAAATCTAAATCAGGAGGGTTGTTATGAATATTAAAATTGAGAACGCCTTGGCTGTAATAAATGATGAAAAAAAATATGAAATAAAAAAAACAGATATATTTATTAAAGACGGACTTATCGCCGGCATTGGTAGTATTGAAAGTGAATTTAAAGCCGATAAAACTATTGACGGCACAGATAAACTTGTTATCCCTGGTCTTGTAAATAGCCACACACATTCGTATATGTCTGTTTTTAGAAATATGGCAGATGACTTAGCTTTCCACGATTGGCTTTTTAAAAATATTATGCCTAGAGAGGATATACTTACAGCAGAAGATGCTTATTGGGGTGCTATGCTTGCCTGTATCGAAATGATTAAAACAGGTACGACAGCTTTTCTTGATATGCATATATTTAAAAATGTCACAGCAAAAGCTGCAAACGATTGTGGTATGAGGGGTGTTATTTCAAAATGCATTAATGGAAATGGTAGAACTGACAAATCCACTATGCAAAAAATTTCTGATGCTGTTGAGGAAATTGAACAATGGAAAAACAACGATAGAATTTCATTTATGATTGCACCACACGCAATTTATACTTGTAGCACAGATTGCCTTGAACTTACTATCGAAAAAGCTAAAGAATATGGCATTTCTCTTCACACCCACTTGTCCGAAACAAGACTTGAGGTTTCAGAGTCAAAAGAAAAATATAATATGACACCTGTTCAATATCTTGATAGTCTTGGATTTTTTGACGTTAATACTGTTGCAGCACATTGTGTACATCTTGAAGATTGTGACTTTGAAATATTAAGAGATAAAAAGGTCAATGTTGCTTTAAATCCAATAAGCAATATGAAACTTGGAAACGGTTTTGCACCTGTTCAAAAAATGTTGGATTATGGCATTAATATATGTATGGGTACAGATAGTGCAGCAAGTAATAATAGCCTTAATTTGTTTTCAGATATGAACCATACAGCACTTATTCATAAGGGTACAGCCGAAAATGCCCAGTCAGTAACAGCATTTGACGTGTATAAAGCTGCAACTATGAATAGTGCAAAAGCCTTAAAAATAAATTCCGGACAAATAGAAATCGGCAAAAATGCCGACCTTGCAATACTTGATTTGAATTGCCCTCAAATGCGACCTAAAAATAACATTATGGCAGCCCTTTCTTATTCTGCTAACGGTTCAGAAGTTGATACCGTTATCGTTGCTGGAAAGGTCATAATGGAAAACAAAAAACTTTTTAATGTAGATGAAAATGAAGTATATAAAAAAGTTGAAGAAATAGCCGAAAGAATAAGATAAATAATTTAATTTATATTTTATATAATCATATACAAGGAGGAAAAAAATGAGTAGTGAGATTAGAGATATAAACCTTTGGGAAAGTGGAAAAAGAAAAATTGACTGGGTAAAACAGAATATGGCTTTACTTAGAAGTATTGAAGAAGAATTTGCCGAAAGCAAACCATTTGCCGGACTCAAAGTTGCCCTTTCAATTCATTTAGAAGCAAAAACAGCGTATCTTTGTAAAGTTTTGGCAACAGGTGGTGCTGAAATGTATATTACAGGAAGTAACCCATTGTCTACACAAGATGACGTTGCTGCTGCACTTGTACACGACGGACTTAATGTGTTTGCTTGGCACGGAGCAACTGACGAAGAATACGAAAGACACATTTCAAAAGTTATCGAGGCAGGTCCTAACGTCATTATTGATGACGGAGGTGACCTTGTAAACTTAATTCACAACAAATATCCTGAAAAAATCAAAGATGTTATTGGTGGTTGTGAAGAAACAACAACAGGTATCATACGACTTATCGCAATGAATAAAGATAAAAAACTCAAATTCCCTATGGTACTTGTTAATAATGCAAAATGTAAATATTTATTTGATAATAGATATGGTACCGGTCAATCTGTTTGGGACGGTATCAATAGAACAACTAACCTTATTGTTGCGGGTAAAAATGTTGTTGTTGCTGGTTATGGTTGGTGTGGAAAAGGCGTTGCAATGCGTGCAAAAGGACTTGGTGCGTCTGTTATAATAACAGAAATTGACCCTATAAAAGCTATGGAAGCTGTTATGGACGGATTTAAAGTTATGAAAATGGAAGAAGCAGCAAAAATTGGTGACTTCTTTGTTACAGTTACAGGCTGTTGTGATGTTATTACAGAAAAATCTTTCAACGTTATGAAAGACGGAGCTATATTGTGTAATGCCGGACATTTTGACGTTGAAGTTGATGTCAAAGGTCTTAAAGAAATCGCAGTAGAAGAAAAACTTGCAAGAAATAACATAATGGGTTACAAACTTAAAAATGGAAACTGGATTTATGTTATAGGTGAAGGTAGACTTGTAAACCTTGCAGCAGGAGACGGTCACCCAGCCGAGATAATGGATATGAGTTTTGCAATTCAAGCACTTAGTGCATTATATATTGTTAAACATAAAGGCGAATTTAACGAAAATATTATTTATGTACCTGAAGAAGTTGACAAAGAAGTTTCAAGACGAAAACTCAAATTCTGGAATCTTGAAATTGATGAACTTTCTAACAAACAAGAAAAATATCTTAACAGTTGGGAAGTTTAAAAATACAATAGAATATTTAATTTTTAATTAAAAGATAAGACTTTAATTTAGCTATAAGTATTTTTAAAAATTACATATATAGTTAAATTAAAGTCTATTTTATTTCAAAATGGTTTATACAAAAAAAATACTCTCAGGCCTTGGATAATCCAAAGCTTGAGAGTATTTTTTTAATTCCAAATTACTGATTATCAAGTACATATTGTATTATATATGCAACATTTAAAGCAGTAATTTCATAATTATCTTTTTCAATTCTCGCAGCTGCAAGCTGGCTAGCTGTAAGAGGATTTTTATTTTTGTCAAGTACATAGTTAAGTAGCATTGCAGCGTCATTAAATGTTACGTTTCCGTCACCGTCAATATCACCATTAAATTCAAAGCCATCTTCTGAAACTGTTGCTACAAATATATAAGTATTTTTTGTACTTTTAGTTATAGAGTGACTTCCAGAATTTAATTCAAAACTAACATCGCCCTGACTAGGGATTGTTCTTTCAACTCCATCAATTTTAACTTTAGGTGCTGAATCAGTAGAAGATACAACAAGTGTTAAAGTACCTTTTTTCTTCATTTTAAATTGAAGATTAGTAGCAGATTCCATAGAGAGTGCTTTTGTATATTTTTTACCATTGTGAGTAAGTGTTTTACTTTTTGTTTTACCAACTGCATTGTAGTATGACCCTGTATTGATATTGTTAGTATAATCTAGAACATATACCCCATCTGCACTAGGTGTATCGTAATCATCATCACTACCATTGTCATCGTCTGTTGTTGCTTCTGTTGTACCCTCTTTTGTTGTAGTTTCTATAGTTTCATCTTCTGGAACTTTATCACCGTCAACATATTCTTTTATGCTAACGAAAGAAAGGTATGCTTCTTTGTCCATAAGTCCAGATTGAATACTATAAGTACCAGCGTCAACAACACCATAAACCGTTGCGTTAAATGCCGATAATACACTTTTACCCTCTTGTGTGTATAATACAGCTGGTTGAGCCTTACTTGTTGATTTAATTCCAACGATAGCTTTTCTATCTAACTTAAATGTAAGACCTGTATCTTTAATTTTAAAGTCTGTTCCTGTTTGAGAATACTTACCGGCTGTTTTGTAGATTACATCATCAATATTTAAACTAGCTGTTGAATCGATTTGTTTTATATTTCTATCAGCAAGTTTTTTACCAAAGTAATCAGTTGAAGACGCATCATCAAAAACAACATTAAAAGGAAGTTTAACAGCATTTTCTGGTTCTACTGAAAATACAGGAGTTGGCTGTGCAGACTCAACGATTTCAGAAGATTTTTTCATAACCCCACTAAAAGCTATACAATCAGCTTTTGCTTGCATAGGGCTTGTTGCTGTATATTCATAAAAATCAGCTTTTGTATCAAAATTATCATATTTGTTAGCAGATTCAACTGTTTGAGATTTATCGCTAACTTCTGTTTCGTGTCTATTTTCGCTAGTGTTGTAGAATATATTGTTATATGATTTTACAACAGCACCACTTGCTGTAGTAACTGGGTTTTTACAGCTATCAAAGAAAATTCCTTCTGCAAGTATATAAGAATTTGCTCTAGCATCAATCGTTTTAGAAGTATTTCCTTTAAAATAAGAATTATAGATATGTATATTAGCCTGTCTAGCAAGAGGTCCTCTTGATGCACAGTTTTCATAGAAGTTGTGGTGAAAAGTGATGTTATATTGCAAGTTAGAGTCACTTGCACCAACAAGATTAGTTTTGTGACAGTCTTTATAATAGTTGTAATCCATTGTAAAGTACTGACCACGTTTAAAGTCGCAAGAACCGTCACCCTCTGATTTATCGCTTTCAGTAGGGTTAGCACAGAAACCAACATAAAATGAATTGTTATGAACCCAAACGTGTTCAATAGGATAAGTCAATTTTGCGTTTGATATACTTTTACCTTCTTGATAACCTTGGAAACCAAGAGCATCTTCTGGATAATTTCTGAAATTTAAATTTCTTACTTCATAGCTTTCGTAATTTTTATATCCGTCACCAACAAAGAAAGAAAATCCCCAACCGTCAACAATAGCGTCATCGCCGATACCTTCAACTGTAACATTTTTAGAACCTTTGATAATACACATCATACCATTATCTTGCACATTACCACCGTTCTCAATACTAGCTGGAACAGTAAGACCATCTGGTGGATAAACAGTTCCTATAATTCTAACAACAAGAGGTCTATTATCATCACCAAGCTTTGTAACAAATGCCTGATTATTGTTCAAAAGCCAGCCGATACCTGTACCATAAGACTCATATCCAGGAACAGTAACTGTATTTTTGTTTTCTTCATTTACATAAACAACAATTGCATTATCTTTGATTGTACCATCATTTTTGTATGCTCCTACACCTTGAGGATAATCTTTGTGAGCATAACCTGTTCTGTCGTGTTCTTTAACAGATATATTTTCTTTATAATATTGCACACCACCTTGAGTGGTAATCTTTAAGTCATAACTTCCTTTTTCGAGTCCAACTATGTCAACTCTACCTTTTCCGTCATAGCTTCTTATAAGCTCTGTATCGACAGAACTATAGCTAGAGCTTTCAGACTTTTTATATTCAATTGTAGCTAATTTAGGTGCTGTATCATTCCATTCAGCATAAATGGTTTCAAACCAACCTCCTGCGACAAAAGAATTATCATCTGCGTGTACAGAAAATACTGTAGCTGAAATACTGCTAAAAATTATAGCAATAGACATAATTGCAGAAATAAAACCTCTCTTAAAATTTTCCATAAAACAAGCCTCCCAAAACTTAATTTAAAATTTCCTAACAAGTTCATTTTAAAATTATTTTTTTTAGATGTCAATAATAAAACAGGGCCAGAATTAAATTTTTTTAACTTTTGCAAAAATATATACAATATTTTAATCAATTTAACTATTTATTTTATTTATTTTTACTTTTAAATTTGTTTTTTATTGTTGTTTTATTAAATAATATATATTATTTTGACAAATAAGAATATTATTCCAAAAAACCACTTGCTTTTATAAATAGTTAATGTTATAATATGTCTTGTTGTGGTGCTTGGAGAAGTACTCAAGTGGCTGAAGAGGCTCCCCTGCTAAGGGAGTAGGTCGTT
>CABVAP010000113.1 GCA_902496345.1 uncultured Eubacteriales bacterium | reverse complement strand
TTTGCAAGGCTGTCGACTTTATCGACAGCCCCAGCCGTGGGCGTTGCCCACGGCTTCAAAATAACTGCAAATTTAATACTCACCCTTTTTTAGGTAGCTTTTTAACTAAAAGAGAGTATATAACAGGTATAACTATAAGTGTAAAGAATAAAGATGTTGAAAGACCACACATAAACGCTATGGCAAGTCCTCTAAATATAACGTTTCCGGATATAGCAAGAGGGATAAGACCAAGAATAGTTGTCGATGTACTAAGTATAATAGGTCTAAATCTCTTGTCAACAGCTGTTTTACAAGCCTCCATTGACGACACACCTTTTGCAAGTTCCGTATCCATATAGTCGACCAAAACAATAGCATTGTTTACAACAACACCAATCAAACTTATGATACCAAGGATAGCGAACATAGACAAGTTCTCACCAAAGCAGTAAAGACCAATAGAAGAACCTATAAGGGCAAAAGGAATTGTAACAAAAATTATTATACTTCTGCTCACAGAATAGAACTGTAAGTATAGTATAAGGAAAATAGCGAGAGAACCAAGTAAAGCACCAACAGAAAGTGAGCTTATAACTTGCTCAAACATATCGCTGTCGCCCTCATAAACAATAGAAGTTCCTTGTAGATTAGCTTCCTCAAGTCTATTTTTTATGCTGTTTTGAATTTCAACAGCACTTTTTCCTGTTTTAGGCAATGCACTAACCGTAATACATTTTTGACCGTTATATCTAGAAATCTTGCTGTAATCAGATATATAATTAATGTTTGCCACTTGTGATAATTTGTATTTACCACTTGTAGTAGAAGATTTTATCTGAATATTTTTCAAGCTATCAATATCGTTACTTTCTGTTTTGAGTACAATCGGATATTCCTTGCTGTCTTTTCGGTAGTTAGTGACAGTTCTACCCATCATAGCAATATTAAGTTCGTTTAAAACTTCGCTCTTAGTAAGACCAGATGAGTTAAGAGAGTCGTTTTTAATGTCAACATAATAGTTATAAGATTTAGTTTTTGTATCAGCAAAAACATTTTTAGCATCAGGGTTTTCTTTAAGCCACTGTTCAGCTTGAATTGCAGCATTGTTTATAGTTTCCATATCATCACCACAAATATCAAATTGAACAAGCTCGCTTGATTTAGGGATAATACCAATTTCTTTAACAGTAACTCTGTCTGTAACAACTTTTTTGATTTTATTTTCAAGTTCTTGACAATATACCCCTTTAGATGTATCGCCCAAATCTTTTATTTTAACAACAAAACTACCAGTATTTGTTGAATCAGTAGATGGCAATGATGTAAAGTCATATTTAGGAACACGACCACCAACAGCAGATAAGTAATATTCAACATTTTCGTCATTTTTAAGTATTTCAGAAATTTCTGAAACAGCCTTTTCAGTTTTTCTAATGTCGTAAAGATTATCGGTTTCAACGTTTATATCTAATAACATTTTGTCTGAGTTTGGAACAAGCTCAAGGTCAAGATGTGACAAGAAGAATACACTTGAACAGATACAAGCAACGCTGATAATTAAGGTTATAATTCTAAATTTAAGTCCGATATGTAAAAGACTGGAGAAAAAGCCTCTAACAAGTTGTTTTCGCTGTTTTTTCACTTTAGATTTTTTCATAAGCATATAACACATAATAGGTGTAATAAGCATAGAAACAAGGTAAGAGAAAACAAGGGCAGCTATAACGATAGTCGGAAGACTGAAAACGAATCTTCTCATAGTTCCTGGTAAAACATAAAATACGCAGAATATAGCAACAGTTGTAAGCATTGATGAAAAAACAGGCAATGCTACTTCTTTAGTACCATTTACGCAAGCAGAAAGTTTTTCCTCACCGTTATCTATCCTAACTTGAATAGCGTCACTTACAACGATAGCATTATCAACGAGCATACCAAGTGCAATGATAAGCGATGCAAGCGAAACGAATTGAACATCAATGTCAAAGGCGACCATAGCGATAAAAGTAAGGAATATAGTAAGAGGAATTACGAAAGCAACAATACTACCGTTGATTATACTCATACCAATCATAACAACAAGAAGAACAATAAGCACACTTTCGATAAGGTTTACAATAAAGTCATTTATTGAGCTGTTTACATCATCGGCAAGGTAAACGATGTTATTTATTTGAATATCATCAGGTATAGTTTCTTTGTATTCGTTTACAATATCCAAAACATTTTGACCAGTTGATAAAATGTTGTCGTTGTCATCAAAGAAAACGCTTAAAACAACTGCATTTTCGCCATTATAGTTATATTTTTTGCTGTCTTCATTATAGCTCATCTCGACATCGGCAACATCACGAAGTTTAACAACAGCTCCGGTATCTTTGTTTATATTAATTATAATGTCTTTTATTTCATCAATACTTTCAAGTTTACCAGAAGATTTTATATACATCTCATTGTTATCAAATTCAATAGTACCAACAGGTATAGTTGAGTTTTGGTAACCTATAATGCTGGCCAATTCAGCAAGAGAAACAGGTGTATGGCTAAGCTTAGAAGAATCAACGGTAATTTTAACTTGTTGTTCTAATTCACCTTCAACCTCTGTACGGATAACACCATCTGTACCAGATATTTTATCTTTAAGTGATTCAGCACGTTGAGTAAGTTCTTCATTTGACTTGTTTTCTCCTGTAAATGAGAGGATAAGGCCACAAGTTTCAAAAGCATTGTCATTGTAGGTAAGACTGGTAACACCACTAGGAAGTTCATTGTCTTTAAGAGCGTTTATTTTAACACGAAGTTTATCCATTTTATCTTGAAGTTCAGTTTCACTAAGTTCACGGCTAAAAGCAACTTTAACAACACTTATTCCGTTGTAAGAATCACTTTTTACATTGTCAAACCCCTCTGCCTCAAGACACTCATCTTCTATTTTAGATGTTACAAGTTCCTCCATATCAGATGGAGATGCACCTGGGTAAACAGTTGTAATAATAACCATAGGAAGTTCAATGATAGGATATTGTTGTTTAGGAGTTATTTGAAAACAAATCCCTCCGAGAATAAAAAGAATTACGACTATAGCAAGTGCAGCCTTTCTTTTCATAATAAGATTATATATAATACCTTTTTTCTCCAACTTACTCACCTTCTTTTAAATTTACTTTTTGATTGTCACGAAGATTAGTAACCTCATCAGAAACGATAACTGTACCACCATCAATACCAGTTATACAAGCATTTTCACCATCTACATTTTGAATTTTTATTTCCTTACTTGAAACGACATTTTCACCGTTTTCGTTTTGTGTAATGCAGAATACGTAGTCAATTCCCTCTTTGCTTGTAATCGCACTAATAGGAACAAAAACAGAATTTTGTTTATCAAGTGAGATATTAACATTGATAAGACTGCCAAGAGCAAATACACCGTTTTCTGACGGAGTTATTTTCAAGTTATATGTTCTTGTTGTTTCATCAGGGTAAAGGTCAATAGAAGTTATTTTACCAAAAAGTTCTTTATCATCTTGAGTAAGTTTAGCCTCCATACCAACACTAAATTTAGAATAATCCTCAGTAGGCACAGCAACATTAACAACTTCATTACCACTTTTAACAACAACAACAGGGTTACCAGCACTTGTAACCTCTCCGGATTTCATTGGAGTCTCAACGACATATCCGTCAATAGTTGATTTAAGAGAAGAATCGTTTAAATATTTTGTATTTTTTTCAAGTGCTATATTTGCTTGATTTACAGAAATTTGGGCAGCCTGTTTTTGCACCTGAGCCTGTTGTAGTTTGTTTTCCATATCTTTTATTTTTGTTTCTTGTAAAGAATAATCTTGTTTAAGACTTTCTATTTTCTTTTCTTGAAGACTAACATCTCTGTCCATAGAATTTTTTGTGTTGTTAAGTTCTTCTTCTACTGTATCAAAGGCAAGCTTTGCGCTATCATAAGTAGTTTTGTCACAAACACCATTGTCATATAAAGTTTTTGTATTGTTGTAAGTATCTTTGGCGTTGTCATATTTAAGCTGAATTTTGCTTATAGAAGAATTGTAAGTTTCCTTTGTTTTCTCAAGTGAAATTTTTTCAGAGTCAATACCTGTCTGTGCCTTTTGAAGTGTCAATTTTTCAGCCTCAAGACCAATGTTCACCTCATTTATACTGCTATCGATTTGAGCGATTTTATTTTTAGCAAGGGCGATGTCTTGGTTTGCGTTGTCGATAGCCATTTTAATTGTTTCTGTATCAAGGGTTGCAATAACTTGACCAGCTTTAACCATATCACCTTTTTCAACAAGTACCTTGTCAATTTTTCCTGCAAGTTCAAAACTAAATCTTTTAAGTTCATCAGCTGAAGCATAACCAGAATAAGAAACGCTATTTTCATATTCTTTAGAATTGGCAGTGTAAGCATTAACCGTAGTTATTTCTTCATTTACCACTTCTTCCTTTCCACAGCCACTAAATAAAAAAGCTGAACAAATTGAAATAATCAAAAAATTTCTTATTTTTAACTTCATCTCATAACCCTCCTCAAATACTTTCCATATACATTTTTTCAAGTTCAGTTTCTTCAACGTTAAATTGTGCACATAAACTTTTTCTAAGAACATAGTAGGTAGTCATTTTTATAACTAATAAAGTAAGTTGTAATTGCTCTCTTTCAGAGAAAACAAAAATATTTTCAACTTCTGAGAAAACAACTTTCGGTAGTTCCGTAATTATGTTTATCCCTTTATTTGTTTTAAGAAATTCAAAAAGAGCAATTTTAAAAATATTTTCATTTCTCTTTATAAAATCAATACATTTTTCATAAAGTTCGTCTTTTGTTTCATAACAACCGCTACTCTTTCGTCTTTCAGCGACTTCCTTAACAGCTTCTTCAATTTTCAATTTCATAAGCGTATAAAGAATATCATTTTTCGTTTCAAAGTAATAGTAAAATAAAGATTTTGTAACATTGGCAGCTTTGGCAATATCATCAATACTTGTGTTGTCAAAACCCCTTTCAGAGAATAGCTTTTCTGTAACTTCTATTATCTTTTGTTTTGTTTTATTCGTTTTTTCTTTAGTCTTTTTTTTCTCACTCATAGAATCACCTTTTTATTGACCGGTCGGTAAAATTTTTATACACAAATTGTAGCACCATATTTTTTCAATGTCAATCCAAAAATCAAAAAAAAAATAAAACCTCTAATTATTGCCTAAAATTTAATAAATTTAAGTAATATTCGAGGTTTTATTTTTTTAATTTTTTAAGTTTAATAACTCACAATCTTATTTTGTTGTTTCTACTTTTTCAAGTTCGTTAATATCTTGCTCAACAACTTCTGCGTTCTCTTTTTCAGAAATCAATTCATATAAAGGGGCTAATAAAACATCTTGATAACTATCCGGAACTTTTTCCTCATAAAACTGTTCATAACCTAAAAATAATATTAAATCCCTCCTATTACTTTCCAACCTGCTACTAGCTAAGTCTACTAGCTCCATAAGACTTGGTTTTGTATATTCAGGCACATTCATTTCCTTTATGTAATTCTTTATTTTAGAAACATCTTCTGTATCTACTTCCGGACACTCAATGCCATTGAATTTTAAAGCACGCATAAATATAACAACTGCATCATAAACCATTATATTTTCATCTGGCTTAAAACAACCATTTTCATCACCATTTACAATACCCATTTTTTTAGCGTTTGCTATAGCTGCTGAATATTTGTATGAAACGGGAACATCTTTGAATCCTGTGTCAGTGACATCACCTTTGTCTTGACCCATAACTCTCATAATGTCATTTATATATTGACCTCTTGTGAGATTTTCATATTTTAGTTCATCAGGTAATTTGTATTCAAATAAACCATCTATTTTAAGAGCAATCATAGTCGCCACAAGCTTAGCACCAAATTTACTAAGATGTGTATTATCAATTCCCTTTGAAACGTCTTTATATGCAGCGTGAAATATTTCTGTAAAATCTTCTCCAAATTCATTATATATTTCTTCAGTTTCCTTAGTCGCATCAATAAAGAAAACACCTGTATCTTCAGCCAATTCTCTAACAGCGTCATCATAAAGACCGTGAGTATCAACAATTTTGCCGTTTTCATCAAATTTTCTTCTTGAAATAGGAGAAATAAGAACAGGGGTTGCCCCTTTTTCTTCAGCAAGTTTTATATAATTGTCATAGAGAGATTTTTGGAAACTGCCCTCAGTTTCTTTGTCACCCTCTGGATTTGTATATCTGTTTTGTAAGTCTTCTTCTGTGCTTTTCTTTTGGTCGTTGTGTCCAAATTGAATCAAAAGAATATCACCTTTTTGTAAATTGTCTTTAAGTTTTTGATAATTTTCTTCTTTTGTAAAACTTTTAGAACTTCTACCACCTAAAGCCAAGTCAACAACGTTTATGTAGTCACTGTCAAAATAATCAGCGATATGCATACCCCAACCCTCTCTTGGGATTGCATAGTTTTCATCATAACCATATTCACAAGCTGTAGAGTCACCAACGATATAGATAGTACACTTTGTGTATTCTTCATTTTCGTTTTTGTCTTCAATTTTTTCATCTGAAAGAGGACGTGCTTGCAACAAAGCCTCTCTTTCTTTTTCAATATCAATAACATCTGCAAAAGCAGAAACAGTCATAAAATTAGATAAAACTAAACCCATAGCAATAAATTTTTTAAAATTATATTTCATAATATATCCTTTCATATATTCATCTTTACAGTGTGTAGACTTTGCATATAGCAAATATCTTATATATATCCTTAAAATCTAATCTATAAAAGCACTTTTTAAATTATTATAAATTATTCGTCCCAACTATGTCTATGCAAATCACCTTTCATAAGGAAATGGTCAAAATTATTTTGTCTAAGTGCTTCATATAGAATTATAGCGACAGAGTTAGAGAGATTTAAAGAGCGATACTCTTCAAGCATAGGTATTCTAACGCAATCCTCTTTGTATTTAAGCAATATTTCTTCAGGTATTCCAGCACTTTCCTTACCAAACATAATAAAGCAATCTTTTTCATAATCAACATCAGCATAAGTCTTTCTTGCTTTTGTAGTTGCCATATAAATATGGGCATTAGGATTTTTCTGAATAAAATCCTCAAAATTTTCATAAACCTTTAAGTCAAGGTCTTGCCAATAATCAAGACCACATCTTTTAACAGCCTTTTCATCTATATCAAATCCAAGAGGTTTTATAAGATGAAGTGTAGTACCTGTTGCAACGCAAGTCCTACCAATATTCCCTGTATTTTGAGGAATTTCAGGCTCAAGCAAAACAATATTCACAAATTTCACCTCTTTTCTATATCTCATTAAATTAGAAGTTGTCAAAATCTTAAAACCTTTCAAAACCTTGAGACTCCGTCTCAAACTCTGCTAGCTTTTTGAAAAAAGCTAGGCAAAAACTTTTGCCGGAAACTACGTTTCCTGTCTTGTTGTCGACTAAAGGTGGCTAATCTAAAGTTTTTACCAAAGCTTTATTTTTGCCAAAGT
>CABVAP010000112.1 GCA_902496345.1 uncultured Eubacteriales bacterium | reverse complement strand
CTTTTGGTTCGTGTCGTGACAAACTTTCGTCTGTCATACTCTATTCGTTATGTTTGTTATTTAGTTTTCAAGGTTCAAAAAAGTGCTTTAATCTGTTGCCTCAACAACAGCGCCTAATCATAATAACACACCCCCATATATATGTCAAGCTTTTTTTTAAAAAAATTTTATTTTTTTTATTTTATAATTTAAAATCCAGAAAAAACATCAGATTTATCATAAAAAAAACAAATCAAACTATTTTGTAATTTCAACAATTTTTTAATAACTCAACTAAAATACATATCAAATGCCCCACCAACTCGGCATAAGTTCCTTGTACTTCCATTCTCCAAACCTACTATCGATTAAAAGAACATAACCCTTGTCGTCTTCTGTTCTGATAACTCTGCCAGCCGATTGCATAACTTTTATAAATCCAGAATAGGTGTATGCGTAATCAAAGCCTTTTCCGTTTATTCTGTTGTAATATTCTTTTATTATGTCACGCTCAAGGGTTATTAATGGCAACCCAACCCCAACTATTATTGCCCCACAGAGCCTATCACCTGTTAAATCAATCCCTTCTGAGAACACGCCACCCATAACAGCAAAGGCTATAAACGTATCTTTTGGGTTGTCTGTAAACTTATCTAAAAATTGCTCTTTGTCTTCTTCGGTCATATTTCGTGGTTGTATACAAACGTTTAACCCACTGTATTTATCCTTAAAAAAGTCAAAAACCTTTTCCATATACTCGTATGACGGAAAAAACACAAAATGATTTCCTATCATTTTAACTGTAGCCGAATAAATTTTTTCGCACAACATAGGGATATTATTGTATCTGTGCTTATACTTAGTTGAAATGCTTGTATCAACTGTAACTTTCAAATTTTCTTTTTTAAAAGGTGAATTTATCGAAATTTTGTTATCACTCTTATCCCCTCCAAGTATATCAATAAAATAATCGATAGGTGTCAAAGTTGCCGAAAAAAACACCGAACTCAAAAATTTCTTTTCTTGATTTTTGAGTATGTTAGACGGATTTACGCATAATAGTTTTATTTTAAAATCGTCATCATCATAAAAAGAAAGCACTATGTAGTCTTTCGAAAAAAAGTCTATTATACGCAAAAAATCTATAACCTTAAAAAATAAATCAAGGACATTTTCATAGTACTTTGACTTTTCATTTTTAACAAGCCATTTATCACATTGTGCTTGAATATTTTGCAATAAATTTACGAGATAATCAGGATAATTTTTATTCAGTGTTGCCTTTTCATCTCCGACTTTTCTTTCTGAGAGAAACAAGAAATTATAAAGTTTCAAAATTGACTTATATAGTGGACTCTTTTTTTGCCGAAATACTTTTATTAGGTCAGATATTTCATTTCTAGAAATTTCAGAAGAATACATTTCCCTTGCCCTATCTGATAGGTTGTGTGCCTCATCGACAAGCACAATAAAATCACCTTTCACCTCTTCACCAAAAAATCTTTTAAGCTGTGCTGATGGGTCAAAGATATAGTTATAGTCGCATATTATAAGGTCGCAAAATGAGGTCACATCAAGTGATAATTCAAAAGGGCAAACATTATATTTTATTGCGTAATCAACGATTGTATCTTTTGAAATCATTTCTTCATTTGTTATTATATCAAAGAGTGCGTCATTAACCCTATCAAAATGACCATCTGCGTATATACATTTTTCAGGTGTACAGCTTTTTTCGTCACATAGACATATTTTGTCCTTTGCCGTCAAATTAATAGCCTTTATAAATAGACCGTTTTCCCTCATTTTGTTTATAATAAATTCGGCATTTTGCTTTGTTATTGTTTTAGCTGTTGCATAAAAAATTTTTCCAAAAAGTAAATCTTCTTCCCCCATAAACTTTATCGCTGGAAATATGGTAGAAACGGTTTTTCCTGTACCTGTTGGAGCTTGAGCAAAAATCTTTTTTCTTGAATATAAAGTTTTATAAACAGCAACTGAAAAATCCCTTTGACCTTTTCTAAACGAATCAAAGGGAAATTTCAATTTCTTTATTGTAGCGTTTCGCTTTATAGCATTGTCGTATAAAAGCTTGTGCCATTTATAGTAAGCCTCTAAGACATCATAAAAGAACTCTTTTAGTTCATTAAAAGAAAACTCCTTTTCAAATGTTTTTTCCTCAAGGGAGTCTATCTGGCAGTAAGTCAAATTTACCGTTATTTCAGAAAAATTTTCAGCAAGGGCGTACATATATCCATAACATTTAGCTTGTGCAAAGTGCCAATGTGCAAAATCCTCTAGAATATTGTCGATATTCGATGATGACTTTATTTCTTCAATATGGAGTCTTTTTTTAGTTCCGTCTTTGTTAAATTCCTCAACGACACCGTCAATTCTGCCGTCAATGTTAAAGTCAAATTCCTTGTATTCACCTTTAACCCCAACGGCAACTTCGCTATCATAAGTAAGTCCATTATGTTTAGCTATTTTTTTGTGTTTTTTTTGCAATATATTGTGTATTTTCGTTCCGTCTGACGCTCTTTTTGCACTTCGATATTGGGAATTTATACTGCCACTTCTAAAAACGAACTCAACAAGTTCTCTTACAGCAATATTTATTGTTGACTTTGACAAATCAATCACGTCCTAATTTTTATTATTGTATCAATCTAAAATAAGTTCCCCGTCAATCCACTTTCCGTATACGTCATCACCCTCATCAATAACAGCAGTTCCGTTTGAAATGTTAGTTATATGTTTTACAAACCCCTCTGCGTCATCTATTTCACACAAAACGGTAAATTTAACTTTATCGGTATATTCAGTATCTTGAATAATTGCCTCCTTTTGCAACGTTTCATATTGAATTTTACCTGATGAATTATAGTCTGTTGTGATATAAACGCATTTATACAAAATTTTTTCGATTATTTTGGCATTTATAAGTCCCTCTTTTGCAGATTTTCCGTATGCACGAACAAGTCCACCTGTTCCGAGTAATATTCCACCGAAATATCTTGTTACAACGATAACGGTATTTTTAATATCTTCACCCCTAAGGACATCAAGAACAGGAAGACCAGCCGTACCACTTGGCTCTCCGTCATCACTTTGCCTTTGGATTTCATTTCTTTCGCCTATTTGGTAAGCAAAAACATTATGTCTTGCGTCCCAATATTTCTTTTTAATTTCTGCCACAAAAGCCTGAGCCTCTTCCTCTGAGGAAACCGGCTTAACAGTTGCTATAAATCTAGATTTTTTTTCAACTATTTCAGCTTGTCCAAGTTCATTAACCGTTTTATAATGTTTTAACATTTTTTTCACCACCTAAAAATATAAAAAATTAAAGACCAAGAGGAAAATCCTCAAGGTCTTAGGCTGTCGATAAAGTCGACAGCCTTGCAAAAAATCAACGATTTTTTGCAAATTAAACTAGATGAGTAAACAGCTGTTTCTGCGCACAAGGCTTTTAAGCCCTTGAAACAGCTGTTTTCCTCAGCGAAAATGCGATTTCCGCTTGCGGATAAAAGTCTGCGACGCTTTTTGAAATCGACAATAACGATAAAAATTAACTTTTTCTACAAGCTGAAATGGGTTGTCATATTGGCAACCCATTTTTAAGCTAATAATGAAAATAGATTTTGGTATGTGATACAGGTTTTGAAGTTTTTTTAGAAAGGACCTTTTTATGGCTTATATAAATATGAAAAACAGCATAAGTTTTGACTTTTTGCCTGTTCATAATGTTTTTATTGACCGATATATTACAAAAGCAAATGCTGTTTTTGTTTGTATTTATATTTATTCATTAAAAAAATGTATGAACGGTGAAAATGTTACTTTACAACAGACGGCAGAGGATTTTAATATTCTTGAAAGTGACGTTATCGCCTGTTGGAAATATTGGAAAAAAGAGAATGTTGTGGATTTCTCTCAAGTAAATGACGATTTTAATATTGAATTTTTTGACCTTAACAACATTAAAAATGAAGACAAAGAGCCACAACCAGCTATTAAAAATAGCACATCTATAAATGAAGATTTTAAAATAAATAGTTCAAAAGATAGTACAGATATGCCTAAAAACAAGGCTATTAAAATAGGGGAAATGCCAAAATATAGCGTTGATGAAATTAAGGCTTATGGTGAAAATGCAGAAATAAAAAAATTATTTAAAGTTGCTGAATCTGCTTTTTCTACTATGCTTGACCACAGCAAAATGCAACTTGTTTTAAGTTTTTATGAATGGCTTAATCTTCCACTAGATGTTATTGAATTTCTTATAAAATATTGTGTTTCAAAGGGAAATGCTCGTAATTTAAGGTATATTGAAAAAGTTGCTATTGATTGGTGTGACAAGGGCATTAATACAGTTGAAAAGGCTAAAAAATATGTTGATGACGTTGATAACAGCTATAAGGAAATTATGAAAGCTTTCGGCCAAAATACTTCTATGCCTATCGATGAACAGAAAAAGTATATGAATGACTGGCTTACTAAATTGCCTATCGAAATTATCAAAGAGGCCTGCCAAAGGACAGTTATGAAAACTGGACAACCTTCTTTTCAATATGCAAATTCTATTATTCTTAATTGGTATAACAAAGGTGTTAAAAATTTTGATGACATCAAAAAAGAGGATTTACAGTTTGAAAAAAATAAGAATTTTGGAAACAACAAAGTGGGGCAAAACAACACTACCTCTAAATCTAAGAAAAATAATTTTAACAACTATGAACAGAGAGATTGGGACTTTGAACTACTTGATAAATTTAAAGGTAATCTGCTTGATAAAAAAATGAAGGAATGATTTTATGAATAAAGCTGAAATTTATAAAAAAGTTTTGCGTGAATACGATGCTGAAAAAACTATATCTGACAAAAAATATAAACAAAAAGTTTCTGAACTATATGAAAAAATTCCTGAACTTAAAGAAATCGATGACCAAATTATGAAAGTAAATATTGCTTTCGCTAGGCTATCTTTGCAAAAAAAAGAAAAGGCAGAAGACGCAAGGGCTAGGTATGAACAAAAAAACAGGGAACTTTTAGAAGAACGTGAAAAAATTCTTGAAGTTTGTAATATTAAAGATGATTTTTTTGACGATGTTTATAAATGCCCTAAATGCAAAGATACAGGGTATATCGGTGCTGAAGAATGTAACTGCCTTAAAAACAGACTTATCGAGGCATCTTATGATATGTCTAACATAAAAGAAAATCTTAAAAGGGAAAATTTTGAAAATTTTGATATTTCTTATTACTCTGAAACAGTTGACCCTAAAATTGGTCTTTCTCCTAGAAAAAGAATTGAGGCTATTTTAATTAATTCTCTTGAATTTGTCGAAAAATTTGATACGGAATTTAAAAATTTACTTTTATATGGTAAATCTGGGCTTGGCAAAACTTTTCTTTGTAATTGTATTGCAAAGGCTTTACTTGATGAGGGAAAGGCTGTTTTATATTTGCCATCTGCTCAACTTTTTAAGATTATCGAAAAAGAAAAGTTTAACAAAGATGAAGAAGATACAGATGAAACTTTAAATATGATTTATGACGCTGATTTACTTATAATTGATGACCTTGGAACAGAGTTTCAAACATCTCTTACAACGTCTGAATTTTTTAACATTATAAATATCAGGTTTATAAAAAGAAAGCCTATTATAATTTCAACAAATCTTGAGCCTAAAGACATAAAAGAAAAATACTCTGACAGAGTTCTTTCCAGAATATATGGAACTTATGAATTTTATGAATTTTTTGGTGACGATATTAGAATATTAAAACTTGCAAAAGGGTAAGATATATAAGAGGTTTATATTCTTTTTGAAAGGGTCTTAAACTATGCTTTTACGTCTTGCTATTTCTCCTGTTTTGATTATTTTATTTTACATCTACTTTAGAGATAAATATGAAAAAGAGCCGTATTATCTTCTTTTTACAGGGGTGTTTTATGGTGTTATCATTGCCTTTCCGATTTTATTTTTTGAACATTTTATTGACGGATTTTCGCCAAAAGAAAAAATCGCAGAGGCTTTTTTTAATTCTTTCTTTGTTGCATCTTTTACCGAAGAAATTTTTAAGTTTATTGTGCTGTTTTTTTTGATTAGACAAAATAAAAATTTTAATGAACCTTTTGACGGTATCGTTTATTCGGTTTTTATTTCCCTTGGTTTTGCAGGGATAGAAAATGTTTTATATGTTTTAAATCCTGAATTTGGTGGGATAGAAACTGCTTTTTTACGTGCTATATTTTCTGTTCCGGCACACGCTCTATTTGGTGTTTTTATGGGATATTATTTTTCTTGCTACAAATTTTTTGAAGCAAAAGGGTATCTTTATTTGATTTTTGCTTTTTTTGCCCCTTTTTTGCTTCACGGTCTATACGATTTTATATTACTTTCGGAAATATCCTTTTACTATGTACCTTTTGCAATACTAATTGCATATTTATGGTTAAGTGGTTTTTCTAAAATGAAAAAACATCTTAAAATTTCGCCTTTTAGAAAAAATTAGAAAAATTAGAGTTGAAAAAAGTTATCAAAAAGGTTATACTGTTCATATAAGCAATTTTTATTTTTGCACAGATGTTTTAAATCGGGGGAATTTTTGTGATAGAAGCTGTTAGTTGTGGAGGTGTTGTTATCCACAGAGGAAAGGTATTGTTACTATATAAAAATCAAAACGGTCGATACATCGGTTGGGTTATGCCTAAGGGGACTGTTGAAAAAGGAGAAACCTATCAGGACGCTGCTTTGCGTGAAGTTAAAGAGGAGGCAGGTGTTGACGGGGAGATTATCAAGTATATTGGAAAAACACACTATACCTTTAAAGTTGATGGCGATACCATTAGCAAAACTGTTCACTGGTATCTAATGACTTCTGACTCCTACTATTGCAAACCTCAAGCCGAAGAATTTTTTATTGACTCTGGTTTTTACAAGCAACACGAGGCTTACTATCTTTTAAAATTCCAAGATGAAAAACAGATTATGAGAATGGCTTATAGTGAGTATAATAATTTAAAAAGAAATGGCCTTATTGCCAAATATAAATAATAGGAGTGATTACAATGAAAAACGAAAATACACTTAAATCAATTGAGTCATCTTTGAAAAAAATTCAAGAGAGAAGTAGCAGTAAAAGATTGATATTTGCTATCATTGGTATATCTGCTTTACTTGTTGCAACTGTTTTTGCTATTATGCAACTTAAAAAGAAATTTGATGAAGAAGATTCTGAACTCGATGAAATGGACGAAGATATTTTTGATGATGATGACGACATCAGAGAAGACTATTACGCTTTAGACTATGAAGATGAAGAATAATATTTCAAAATATGAATAAAGTAAAGAAGCCGTGGGCGTATCATTGCCAACGGCTTCTTGCAAATTAGAAGTTGTCGATTAAGTTATTATTTTTTTGAAACCTTTTTCTATCGCAAAAAGGTTTCAAACTTCCAAAAATGCTCTTGGAGCATTTAAGACCTTGGGGCTTTGCCCCAACACCCCACAAGCCTTTGGAAAAAGGCTTGACCTAAACCTTGTATCGGCTTCGCC
>CABVAP010000111.1 GCA_902496345.1 uncultured Eubacteriales bacterium | reverse complement strand
TTTTGTTTATTTATAGTTGTTTATTTCATAAATATTTCAAAATTAGATTGACGTACAAAGCACAGATACTCAAAATCGTGGATTTATGGCAGTTGTGAAAAATTACTTTTATAACAAACTAAAATTTTTAATCAAATTCTAATAATTCATTAATTTGCATTTAAAAATAAAGTTCTATGCTTTTATAAAATAAAAAATTGATGAGACAAAGAACAGGAGCGATGAAATGAATAAGAAAAAAATTATTAAGATTGGAGTAGGGATAGTAGTAGTTGTAGCTGTTGCCGTGGGTGGTTTCTTTGCTTATAAAAACTTTTTTGCTAATCCACCGGAAATGCCAGCGTTTAATCCTGAAGATAGTTTTTCTACAGCAGAGATTGGTGAAATAAAAGAAACCGTTACAGCCTCTGGAGTTGTTGCTCTTGCTGATGAATACGAAGTTTATGCAGAGGGCGAAAGCAATATAATTAAAGAATTTTTAGTAGAAGAGGGTGACACAGTAACAGAGGGTCAAGTTCTTGTAAACTATGATGTTGATGACAAAAAAGAAGAATATGAAAACAAAATCAAAGAGCTTGAAATAAATCTTCAAAATGAAAAATTAAGTCTTCAAAGTATTGCTTTGCCTTTAAGTGATACAGAGAAAAAAGAACTTGAAAACAGTATTGCACAAGCAGAAAAAACTGTATATGATTCTCAAGTGAAAATTGAAAACTACAAAGATGACGTTGAAAAACAACAGACAACAATAAATACAGCTCAAAGAACTGTTGACAACTCAAAAAATGATTACACAAAGGCTCAAAAGAGTGTTAGTGATAACAAAGAACTTCTTGCAGCTGGTGCAATAACACAGCAAGAATATGATGATTCTGTCGATTCAGAGAAAAAGGCACTTGATACATATAATGATGCTGTTCAAGCTCTTTCTGATGCTAAAAAAGAACTTGAAACAATTCAGAAAGATAAGGCATCTGATGAATATACATTAAAAAATGCTCAGCTTAGCCTTAACCTTGCGAAGTCAAAACTTAAAAATTCTGAAAATCCTATGGCTGATAGCGATACTCAACTTAAATACAAACAACAACAAAATCAAATTCAACTTACCGAAAATTCTTTAGCCGAATATAAGAAAAAACTTTCTGAACTTGTTTATTCAACATCTAGTCTTGTTAGCGGACAGGTAACAGAAATTTGTGTTGACGCAGGAACTTATACCGAAGAAAATACAGTTATGCTTAAAATTGCTAATTTTAATCAGCTTATTGTTGAAGCACCTGTTGCAGAGTATGACGCCCCTAATATATCACTTGGTCAAGAAGTTACTATGACATCAGATGGTATTGAAGGAAAGGTTTATACTGGTAAAATAATTAAAATTAACCCTAGTGCGTCTGAGTCAACAACAAATTCTGGTACAGAAACAGTTGTTCAGGTTGAAATATCTGTTGACAATCCAGACGGAGTTTTAAAACCGGGATATAATCTTGATTTAGAGATTATTACACAAAACAAAGAAAATGTTCTTACTTTACCGACTGCGTCTGTTCTTAAAGATTCTGAAAAAGATGAGTATTATACTTTTGTTGTTGGTGATGACCAAAAAATTAAGAGAACTGTCGTTGAAGTTGGTGTATATGGCGAAACTACAACAGAAATTTTAGGCGGTGTTACAGAAGGTACAAAAGTTATTGCAACAGCGTCTGCTGATATGAAAGACGGTATGATGGTTCAAGAAGCTATGGCTATGAATGCAAACAGTCAAACATCTAACTCTGATAAGGACAGCGATGATAAACAAGACGGAGGTATGATGTTCGGCGGCGGAATGGGCGGAGGTCCAGGCGGTGGTGGCCCTGGTGGCGGTGGCCCTAGATAGTCTTAAACAGAGGTGATTTTTATGAGTAAAGTTATGATACAAATTGAAGATTTAAAAAAATATTATGCTCAAGGGACACTTCAAGTTAAGGCTTTGGACGGGGTTTCCCTAAAGGTTGAAGAAGGCGAGTTTGTTTCTATTATGGGTTCTTCTGGTTCTGGAAAATCAACAATGATGAATGTTCTTGGTTGTCTTGACAAACCTACAGATGGTAAATTTATACTTGACGGAATAGATGTTTCTAGCCTAAAAGATTCTAACTTGGCTGAAATTAGAAATAAAAAGATTGGTTTCGTATTTCAAACTTTTAATCTTTTGCCAAAACTTACTGCTATCGAAAACGTTGAACTTCCTATGGCTTATTGTGGCGTTCCTTTAAAGGAACGTCATATACGAGCAACGGAAGCACTTGAAAAAGTCGGTCTTGGTGCCAGATTAAAACACAAACCAAATGAGATGTCCGGCGGTCAAAGGCAAAGGGTTGCTATCGCAAGAGCATTAGTAAACAGACCTAGTATAATACTTGCTGATGAGCCTACAGGTAACCTTGACAGTAAATCAACTTTTGAAATTATTGACATTTTTCAAAAACTAAATGATGAGGGAGCTACCGTTGTAATGGTTACGCACGAACCAGATGTTGCTCAATATACAAAAAGAATTGTTACATTTAAAGACGGAAAGGCAATTTCTGATGAACTTGTTAAAAATAGATTGATTGCAGAGGAGGAAATGAGTTAATGGGTATTTTTGAAAATATTGTTTCTGCTTTTAAAAATGTTTTTTCAAATAAAATGAGAACATTTCTCACAACCCTTGGTATTATAATCGGTATCGCTTCTGTTATTGCAATTACATCTGTCGGAAACGGAAGTCAGGCACAAATTACCGAACAGTTTGACAGCCTTGGAGTAGGTCGCATAACTGTAAGTTTAAGAAGTAACAGCCCTAGAAATATGGTTAGTGCAGACGCTCTTACTTATGAAGATTACGAAAAACTTCGTGATGAAATGAGTGGAATAAAATATATTTCACCTGTTTATAACGGCAATAATGCTCAAGTTAAATTGCTTGACCCAAAAGATACTAATACAGCAAACATAACAGGTGTTACACCTGATTATCAAAATATTATGTCACCGACAATGTTGTATGGAAGATATATAAATGATGCAGATATTGAGGCAAAAAATAAGGTTGTTGTTATAAATGATACTACTGCCCAAAAAGTATTTGGTTATTCAAATCAATCTGTTATTGGGCAAAAAATTTCAATCAAAACTTGGCAAGGTAGCTATAAATACACAGTAATCGGAATTACTGAAAATAGTGACGCCGAAACAGAAAGTCTTTATCAAAATGAATATCCTGAAAGAATGGTAATCCCTATTACTACAGCTTTTAGACTCTTTAATAGAAAAACTGTTGCAAATATTGTTCTTGTTGCTGAAGACCCAGACAATTCAGATGTTTTATGTTCTTCTATTACTGACAAACTTAGCGAAATACACAAAAATAGTGATAAGTATACTGCTGAAAGTACGGCCGAACAAATGGAGGCTATGAATGAAGTTACAGGAACAGTAACTATGCTTATCAGTTGTGTTGCTGCTATATCTCTTGTCGTTGGTGGTATCGGTGTTATGAATATTATGCTTGTTACTGTTACAGAGAGGACAAGAGAAATCGGTATACGTAAATCTATAGGGGCGAAAAATAAAGACATTATGTTGCAATTTGTTGTTGAAGCTGTTATACTAACTGCAATAGGTGGTATACTTGGAGTTTTATTTGGTTGGATATTCGGAATGATTGCTGGAAACTTTATGGGTGTTACAAGCGTTGTTTCTATTGATTCTGTCGTTATGGCTGTTTTAATCTCAACTGCTATCGGAGTTGTGTTCGGTGTTTATCCTGCTAGAAAGGCTGCTATGCTTGACCCTATTGAAGCATTACGTTATGAATAATTTTTTTACTAGATAATCGAAAGAGGGATATATTTATGAAGTCTGACAAAGTTTTAATTGTTGAAGACGAAGTTAAACTTGCACGTTTTGTTGAACTTGAACTTAAGCACGAAGGATATGAAGTTTTTGTCGCTCACGATGGCAGAACAGGTCTTGATATGTTTGAAAATGGGAAACCCGATATTATACTTCTTGACCTTATGCTTCCTGAATTGAGCGGTATCGAAGTTTGCCGAAGAATAAGAAAAAATTCAAATGTTCCGATTATTATGCTTACAGCAAAAAGTGAAACAATGGACAAAGTTCTTGGACTTGATAGTGGTGCTGATGACTATGTTACTAAACCTTTTGATATTGAAGAACTTCTCGCAAGAATGAGAGTTGCACTTAAAAGAGTTAAAAACTTTACTGAAAATTCTAATAATATTTTGCAACTTAAAAATTTAACAATTGATGTTGCTAAACGTGTTGTTAAAGTTGATAATGATGAAATCGAACTTACTAAACGTGAATTTGAACTTTTATATTATCTTGTTCAAAATAAAAATATAGTTATAACTAGGGACCAGATATTAAACAATGTTTGGGGATATGATTATATAGGTGAAACAAACGTTGTTGATGTTTATATACGTTATCTTAGAACAAAAATTGATGATAAATATAACACTAAATATATACATACCATAAGAGGTGTTGGTTATTTTGCTAAAGATGAAGAATAAACTTTTAAAAAAAAGTAAAAAGATGTCTATACGAAATAAGACTACTTTGTTTTATACTTTGCTTTTTTCGGTCACATTTATATTTCTTACTATTTTTGTTTTGTTGAATATATGGGCGTATTATCAAAGTGTTTCAAGAGAAGAATTATCGGATACAATGGATAAAGTGGTTGAATATATAAAATCAGGAAATTATTCGCAAAATTCTCAAGATATAGATGAGTTAAGTCCAAATGCTAATATAGGTATAAGAGTTTTGTGTTTCCCTAAAGACGGTAATGGTGATGGTGAAGAGTTTGAAAATGGCGAATTTAAGATAGTACATAAGCCACCATCTGTACAGGACCCTCCACCTCCACCTAAAATAACAGATTTTAACCAAGATGACACTAGAGATGATAATTTTAAAAATGAAACTTTTCGTGGTATTCATTATACATCTAAAAAAAGCAATATTGAATATGACGGAAAGCAGTATTTTATTGAAGTCTATAGAACAAATGAAAAAGAAAATAGTGTTATTAGCCAGTTTGGAATTATATTTATAATTGCTAACATTATTGGTATAATTGCAGCTATCTGTATTGGTAGATTTATAAGTAAAAAGGTACTTAATCCTGTTGCCGAAATAACAAAAATGGCTGAAAAAATAAGTATTAATGACCTTGGACAGAGAATAACTGTTCCTAACTCAGATGATGAAATTTCTAATCTCGCTGAAACGTTTAATGATATGATTTCAAGACTTGAAATATCTTTTGAAAAACAAAAGGAATTTGTTTCTAACGCATCTCACGAACTAAAAACACCTATTTCAGTTATTCAAGGTTATGCAAATCTTATTGACAGGTGGGGTAAAAGTGACCCTGAAATATTGAAAGAGTCTATTGATTCAATAAAAGATGAAACAGAATATATGTCAAACCTTATTAAAAAACTTTTGTTTCTTGCTAAAAATGAACAAATAAAACTTGATGAAAAGAAACAAATAAATCTTAATGCTACAGTTTCGGCTGTTGTAAAAGAAACAGATGTACTTGACATTAATGGTGAGGTAAATTTTATTGAAAATGCTGACGTAGAAATAATGGGTGACGACTCATTGATTAAACAATTGTTATGGGTGTTCTTTGAAAATGCTATAAAGTATTCTGACAAGGATTATATAAAAATTGATGTTGAAGTTTCAAAAGAGGATAATATGGCAGTTCTTAAAATATCTGACAACGGTATGGGTATTTCTGAAGAGGATATTCCGCGTATCTTTGATAGATTTTTTAGAGCCGATAAATCCCATAATAAAAAAATTACAGGAAATGGTCTCGGTTTGTCCATTGCTGCAATTATAATTAAACAACATAACGGTGAAATAAGTGTTGAAAGTGAACTAGGAAAGGGAACTCAATTTAAAATGAGATTTCCTTTAGTTGAAGTTTAGAATATTTGTTTTGGATTTACTTTTTAGAAAGGTGGTGTACTATGAAAGCTAAAATGGCGTGTGTAAATACGTTTAAGTTTATTTCTGGATTTGCCTTAGCTGTTTCTGTTGGTATCGGTGGTTTTAATCTAAATATTTATGCTGACAGTACGCAAGAACAAGTTGAAGAAGTAGCTACAGAAAGTAGTATAACAAGTTTGACTGTTGATGAAGCATTGGAAATTTCTATACAGCACAATACTGATATTTTAAATTCTGAGGCTGATTATCCTTATACGCAACAAAATTATGAAGATGCAAACGATAATTTGGCTTTAGAACCGGATAATTATTATTCATTAAAAGTTCAAATCGCTGAACTTAAAAATGACCTTGATAATTACGATGCAGATATTCAAAAAACAAAAGATGTTTTGAAATATGATATTGTTAAACTTTTTTCTGATATAGCTAATACACAACAAAGCCTTGATACAGAGGAAAAAAGTCTTGCTGTGGCAAAAAAAGAACTTGATATATCAGAACTTAAATATCAAAAGGGTATTATTAGCAAATCTGAATATGATGAACAAAATACATCTTATGTTAAAAATGACAATAGCTTGAAAAATAAAAAGATTGAACTTGATAATTTATTTATTGACTTAAATAAACTTATTGGTCTTGATTTAAAAGATACCTACTCTATTGAACTTGAACTAGATTATGATAAAATAGGTGAGGTTGACCTCGATTCTAAAAGACAAGAAGATTTAGAAAATAGTATTGACCTTACTAAACAAAAACAAAACCTTGATGTTTCTAAATATGAGTATTCAACATACAATGAATATACAAGTTATTCAACTAAGTTGTCAAAAGAAAATGATATTGAAAGCAAACAGAGGGATATTGCTGATACAGAAATTGACTATACAAATTCTTTGAATAATCTTTATAGAGATATTATAAATAAAGAAACAGAGATTGAAAAGTATAATGAACAACTTGAGTACAAAAACAAAGAACTTAGTGTTATTGAACTTAAATATTCTTTAGGCAAAGCAACTCAACTTGAAATTGATAAAAAGAATATTGAAATATATGAGCTTGAGGATACTATTAAAAAAGCTAAAGATGAACACCAACTTCTTATTATGAAATATGAAAATGTAAATCTTAGATAATTTAAAATAATTCAAATGGGGAATTTTTATGAAAAGTTTTTTTCGTTATGATACCACTATAGGTGAGATATACATAGCTAGTGATGATGACAAGATTGTAAGTTTGACATTTGGGAATACTTCAGAATTTAAAGACTATAATTATTTAGAAACCGACACAATAAAAAATGCTTATTGTCAGATTTCTGAATATCTACAAGGAAAGCGAAAAGACTTTTCTGTTCCTATTAAATTATCTGGAACGGATTTCCAAATGAAAGTTTGGAACGAACTTTTAAAAATACCTTATGGTGCTATTGTGACTTATAAGGATATTGCTGTTGGAATAAACAATCCGAAAGCTGTTAGAGCAGTAGGCAGGGCGATAGGTTCAAATCCTATTGCAATCATTGTACCTTGTCACAGAGTTATTGGCTCAAACGGAAAACTTGTGGGGTATGCTTGGGGGCTTGATGTGAAAAGCAGGCTACTGGATATAGAAAGAAAAGAGTAGATAAAAGATAGAAAATAAGAAAGAGTTGCCGCGATGTGACAACTCTTTTTGCAAATTGGGGTTTGTCTAAGACCTTTTTAAAACCGTGGGCGTTGCCCACACCCACCACCTTTTGAAAAAGGT
>CABVAP010000110.1 GCA_902496345.1 uncultured Eubacteriales bacterium | reverse complement strand
TATTAAAAGAAATAAGAGAAATAAAAGAGATAATATTAGAAGATTAAAAAAATCCCCCTTAGGACGGCGGCAACCGTCAGGGGGATAAGAAAATACACTAACTGGATTATACAACAAATTAGGAGGAATTGCAATGGCAAAAATTTTAGCTAAGACAAAAGATATGTCTGTGGAAGAGTGGCGAAAATTAAGAAAAGGCAGTATAGGTGGTTCTGACGCAGCAACTATTTTAGGATTTAACAACTTTTCAAGCCTTTACACATTGTATGCAGACAAGCTAAATCTTATATCTGATAAACTTGATAATGAAGTTATGAGAATTGGTAGAGATTTAGAGGAATATGTGGCTCTGAGATTTACAGAAGCTACAGGAAAGAAAGTAAAAAGGGATAATCATATGTATATACACGATGATTACGATTTTATTTCTGCTAATATTGACCGTAGAATAGTTGGAGAAAATGCTGGTTTGGAATGCAAGACAACAAATTTATTCAACAAATCTGATTTTGAAAATGGAGAAATTCCTCTTTATTATTATTGCCAGTGTATGCACTATATGGCAGTTATGGGATTTGAAAAAATGTATCTTGCCGTTTTGATTTTAGGTAAAGCTTTTTATTGGTTTGAAATTAAACGAGATGAAAACGAAATTGCAAGTTTGATTAATTCGGAAATCGAGTTTTGGAACAATTATATTTTAACAAAAACACCACCACCTGTTGATGATAGCCAAAGTACTGCCAATACACTTAGAGAATTATATTCAGAGGGCGGACAAGCTGAAAATATTTATCTTGGGACAGAACTTGAAATTTTGGCGAAAACTCAAACTGAAATTAAAGAACTCAAAAAGAGAGAAGAAAAATATAAAAATATCATTATTGAAAAGTTGGGCAACAATGACAATGGTTTTAGTGAAAAATTTATTGTTACATACAAAAAACAGCAAAGAAGTGACATTGATAAATCTAGACTTAAAAAAGAACAACCTAATATTTATAAAGAATATCAGAAAACAACAAGTTTAAGAGTTATGCGAGTTAAGGAGGCTAATTGATATGAATGAAACTACTAATACAAACGGAGTAATTGCACAAAAGGTAAAAACAACTGTAAGCAAAAAGAAAGAGCCTCAGACAATTAAAGAATACATAAAGGCTTATGAAAAGGAAATTGCAAGAGCGTTGCCAAGTATTATGACACCTGAAAGATTTACAAGAATTGCAATGACTGCAGTTACTCAAAATGAAAAATTAGCAGAATGTACTCCTCAAAGTTTTATTGGTGCTATGCTTACATCTGCACAGCTAGGATTAGAGCCTAATACCCCTTTAGGACAGGCTTATCTTATACCTTATGGAAAGCAATGTCAATTTCAAATAGGGTATAAAGGGTTAATAGACCTTGCACACCGTAGTGGCGAAGTTCAGTGCATAGACGCACATTGTGTTTATGAAAATGATGAGTTTGATTTTGAGCTTGGATTAGAGCCTAAGCTCAAACATAAGCCGGCTAAAACTAATAGAGGTGAGCTTGTCTGGGTATATGCTACATATCGTCTTAAAAACGGTGGTTATGCTTTTGAAGTTATGAGCAAAGAAGATGTTGAAACACACGCTAAAACATATAGTAAAGCATTTTCTAATGGTCCTTGGAAAACAAATTTTGAGGAAATGGCTAAAAAGACAGTTTTGAAAAAAGTGCTTAAATATGCACCTCTTAAAACAGATTATGTCAAAGGTGTTGTTGATGACGGAAAGAGTTTTGATATTGAAATAGAGGACGGAGAAATCAAAACTATTAATAATGATGTAGAGGTGATAGACGTTGAATAAAGTTATCTTAATGGGTCGCTTAACTGCTGACCCTGAAGTTAGGCATACACAAACAGCTGAGCCTTTAGCAATAGTTAGATTTTCTGTTGCTGTAAATAAAAGGTTTAAGCGAGAGGGCGAACCTGATGCAGATTTTATAAACTGTGTTGCTTTTGGAAAAGTCGGAGAATTTACAAGTAAATATTTCAAAAAAGGTATGATGATTTCTGTTGTTGGTAGACTTCAAGTTAGAAACTGGGAAGATAAGAACGGTCAGAAACGAATTACTACAGAAGTTGTTATCGAAGAACAGTACTTTGCTGAAAGTAAGTCATCTTTTGAGTCACGACAAAAGGGTGCTACACAGTTGGGTCAGCAAGTGCCAGAGGGTTACAAGAGCATTGAAGATGTAACAGATGATGATGACTTACCGTTTTAAAAATATAGGGGGCGAAAGCCCTCTATCAACTAAAAGAGGTGTGCTATGAGTGGAGGACGATTTTTAATTGATAGAAATATATTTGATAGCAGTCTCTGGTCCGATGCTATCAAATTCCGATTATTTATATACCTAGTTGGAAAAGCGACTTTTAAAGATACAGATGTTGGAGGCATAAGACTTAATCGAGGGCAATATTTAAGAAGCTACAGAAATCTAGCTAAAGATTTGCAGTTTAAAGACGGACGAGCTTTTAAAGAATATTCTGTCTGCACAATTAAAAGAAAAATCGATGAACTTGTTAAAGAAAATCGAATTGAAGTTAAAGACACCGATTACGGAACACTATTTACTATTAAAAATTACGATAAATATCAGTGTTTTGAGGATTTTATAAATCAATCGGAGAACGATAAAAGAACAATAAAAGAACGACAAGAGAACGATAAAAGAACGATAGGAGAACAAAAAGAACTAATGCTAATTAATGCTAAGAATGATAATACAATAAAAGCAGCAGCTATAGTGGGTGAAGATGTGCCGACTACCTCCCCACAGAAGTTGAGTGAAGATGTGCCGACTACCTCCTCAGCTGCTGACGCTGATATTGAAAAAGCTATAAACCTTATGAGTAAGTTATATTCTAAGTATACAGGGCGACTTGCTAATTCTGTTGACTATGTAGCTATGCAAGAAATAGCAGAGATAACAACAGATGAAGAACTTATAACAAACACAATAGCATTGATTGATAGCAAGTATAAACCTAAGTTCTCTGGTGACAAAATCAAGTCATTTAAGTATTTTACTTTTGGGCTTAAAGAGGCTGTTGAAAAGGCAAAGGTGGTGAAAGCTAGTGTTACAAGAGAAGGCAACAGGGCTGACGAAGATTACGGAGGTGTTAAACCAATCGAGCTGTAAAGCCGTAGATTTAACGAAGCCTATTGTTATATGCCCTAAATGTGGAATGCCGTTGCAAATGGATATAAAAATCTTAAACCAAACGAAGCGAGTCGGTATAGCTTGCGTATGTGTTCAAGAGGCAATAAAGAAAAGGCAGGAGCAAGAAGAGAACGAAAAACTTGAACGAAGTTTAAATAGGTTTAGAAATTATTCACTTATGGATAAAAACTTTGAAAGCTCAACGTTTGAAAATTGGAAATTCAAAGAGGACAACAAAAAGCTTTATGAGTTTGGCAGAAGATATTGCGAAAACTGGGAAAATATGAAAGCAAATAACCGAGGGTTGTTAATCCAAGGTGCAGCAGGAAACGGGAAAAGCTATTTAAGTTTTGCAATCGCTAATGAGCTTAACAAAAAAGGTGTGTCAGTTCTTGCTATATCAGTATCAAGAATATTAAGCTTAATACAAGACAGCTTTAGAAATGGAAATGACAATATTGGTGAAATACAAATACTTGATATGCTGAATGAAGTTAGCTTGTTAATTCTTGACGATTTGGGTACAGAAAGTCGTACCAAATGGGCGTATGAAAAATTGTATTCGATTATTGACGGAAGGTACAGGAGCAAAAGACCGTTGATAATATCAACAAACCTTAACGAACAGGAGTTACGAACCAACCTACAGACGGTTGACTTTAAATCAGGACTCATTGACAGAGAAGAACGAATATATAACAGATTGATTGAAGTATGTTCGCCACTTGAAGTTAAGGGAAGTAGCTGGAGAAAGCTGAAAGGCATTGAAAATACAAAAAGTTTGATGAAGGAGTTGGGATTTTGAGTTATAGAAAATATGGCAATAAAAAGACTGTTGTTGACGGAATTGAGTTTGACAGCAAAGCAGAAGCAATAAGATATGAAGAACTCAAATTACAGGAAAAACTGGGTATGATAAGTGATTTAGAACTGCAACCAGAGTTTTTATTACAAGAAAAATTTAAGGCATACGGTAAAACTGAAAGAGAAATTAAGTACATAGCTGATTTTAAATACTTTGATAAGAGTAAAAGAAAATTTATTGTTGAAGATGTAAAAGGTTTTAGAACAAAGGATTTTAACCTAAAGCGAAAACTGTTTTTATATCGTTATAGTGAAAAATATTTGTTTGTCCTTACAAAAGGTGGTAGATAGTGTGGTTGAAGAATTATACAAGATAAAGTGTAGTAAGTATAGTGCTGAGGAGCTTACGGACGAGCTTAGAAATGTGCTTTATGAGGAAGCAGAGAAAGAACAGGCATTTGAAATGTACTGTTATATGATTTTTAAACAAAGGAGAAGTAGCTTATGAAAATGATACCAAGGAGTAAAGAGTCAAAAATAGTATGGGACTTATGTAACGACATTTTAAACATTGTAAGGGATTTAAAGGGGTTGCCGTTACGACCTAAAAAAGAAAATCCTTTTTATGTGAAAGAGGGTGGAAACAATGCCAAACAATAAAAAAATAGCAATTGATGAAGCTATGTATGAGCGTGCAAAGTTCTTTCAAAGTTGTGTTGATGAGTTTAAAAGAAGTCTGAAAATGAATGATAAAATATATGTCGAGGGCGAAAGATATTTTATACTACATAAATATAGTCGTTTTGCTACTGTGCAGGGAAAAAACTATCAGACAAGTTTCTTCTATGATGAATTATACAGGGGGCGAAGAATTGGCTAGTACAGATTATGTAGCTTTGATAGTTATTTTTATACTGACGGTAGTGTTTAGAGTTTGGAGGGCAAAAGAATGAACCAAGAATATATTGATAAACTGATTGATAAATGGGGTTGGGGTCTTGTGAGTATATGGTGTGAAATGACAGCATATATAGAACAAGACGATGATAAAAAGAAAATATATTTAGAGAAAGCTAAAGAATTGCAAGACAAACAATCTGAAATAATTAAAAATACATTTACGATTGCTGACTATTATGGTCTTGATAAGCAATGCAACCAAACTATTGAAGAATGTGGCGAATTAATTCAAGCGTTGGCTAAGTTTAACAGAGTAAAGGGAAACGGATTTGATAAACCTATTAAGTTAGGTGAAGCGTTTGAAATGATTATTGAAGAGATTGCAGATGTTCAGATATGTATAAATCAGTTGATTTATTTGACAAAAAGGCAGTATGAAATAAATGAGATTACAAGTTCTAAATTGAATAGACAGATTAAAAGAATAGATGAAGAAAAGACAAGGAGTGTTGAAAATGATAAAAGATAGTGGAGAAAGAAGAAGTTTTGAAACAGGGGCAAAAAGAGATATTGTAGACGGCAAGGGTCGATGCGATTTGATGCCTTTGGATATAATTGAAAGTCTATTTTATTCAACAGAAAATTATACTAACGACAATGTTTTATTAAATATAGCATACTTCATAAAAAGTGAAGATATTTCAAATTTATATAATGCGTTGAAGGATTTTCTTGCTTATACATACGGTACGAATATGGCTTGTGTTGTTACTGCTGTCTTGGATTTATCGAAACATTTTGAAGAAGGTGCTAAAAAGTACGGTGAGAGAAATTGGGAACAAGGTATTCCGGTACACTCTTTTATAGATAGTGCTTTGCGACATTATTTAAAATTTTTAAGGGGTGATGAAGACGAAAATCATAAAATATCTTTTGTGTGGAACATTGTTTGTTGCCTCTGGACTTTGAAACATAAACCAGAAATGAACGACTTGGATTGGGTATAAAAATGATACAGGAGCTAAAAAAAGAAATCTGTGAGAGTATAGAACTATGGTTGGAATTATTTTTTTGGCGGTGTTTGGATTTAGAGTTTGGAGGAGATGTTGAAATTGCTAAAGGAATTACAAATAGATTCAGACGGTAGTATCAAGCTGATTGATAAAGAAAAAATTGCTATTGAACGTATACGAACGTTTGAACCTATTTCAAATGGTTTTATGGATAAACCGTATTATGTTTGTTATAGTGGTGGAAAAGACAGTGATGTTTTAAGAATTTTATTTGAATTGTCGGGTATACCTTTTGAATTAGTTCATAATCATACAACGGTTGATGCACCTGAAACAGTAAGATACATAAGAAGTATACAGAATATAAAAATAGAATATCCCGAATTAACTATGTGGGAATTAATTGTAAAAAAAGGTATGCCTCCAACAAGACTTATGAGATATTGCTGTTCTGAACTGAAAGAAAGAGGAGGTCGAGGAAGATTTATTTCAACGGGTGTTCGGTGGGCTGAAAGTGTAAGACGAAAAAGTAGACATTCACTGGAAATAATTAAAAGAAAAAATAAAGATAAAATAATTTTAAGTGCTGACAACGAAGAAAGCCGTAAAATGCTTGAGAATTGTCAAATAAAAGGAACAATGGCATTAAATCCTATTATTGATTGGTCGGATTCGGAGGTTTGGGAGTTCCTTAATTTTTACGGTTGCAAGTCTAATCCGTTATACCAATGCGGATATAAAAGAATTGGTTGTGTAGGTTGTCCTATGTCGACAAAACAGACAGAAGAATTAAACAGGTATCCTAAATACAAAGAAAATTATATTAGAACATTTGACAGAATGCTCATCGAAAGGAAAGAAAAAGGGGTAGACTGTAAAAGTTGGGAAACAGGTTTAGATGTCTATGACTGGTGGGTTCAAAAAGTCAAAAAGGATAATAAAGTGCTTATAGGACAAATGAATTTATTTTAGGAGATGTTACAAATGGCAGAAATAAAAGAACTGATAAATAACCCAAAACATTATAATATTGATGGGCGAAAAGAAATCTGTGAGAGCATAGAACACTTGACAGCAGAGCAGATAAAGCACATACACAAGTTGATTTTATATTTTGAGCAGATGACAAAAGAGGGTAGATAGAACAGAAGTATCAGGGGGAAAATCCCTCTGGTACTATTTTGGCTTATAGGAGGGATAACAAAATGGTTGACACAACTAAGGCAGAAGAACAAGTAAAGGAATATTATTTTAAGCAACAGAAGATTGAACAGCTTGAATATACCTTGAAAGGGTTGTACAGAAGAAAACAAGAACTTACAGAAAAAATTGATAAGTCAAGAATAAAATTAGAAGATGACTTTAGTGCTGTCAACTATGACGGTGTAGGTGGTAGTGGGTCTGTAACATCACCACAGGATAGAGCTATCGAAAAAGCCTTTAGGAGGCTTGAGAAATCGTTTGAAGATACTGTTGGTATGATTATAGAGGTAGAAGATGAAATAAGCTATTTAAGGCAAAATAATAGGGAAATAGAGTATATCATAAATGGAATGAAACAAGAGTATAGAAAAATACTTGAGGGGTTTTATAAGTACAATAAAAGTACACTACAGATGACGTTTGATATGAATATGAGTAAAAACACAATATACAGAAAGAAAGAGCAGATATTAGAACAGATTGCAAGGTGGTTTGGATATTGTGGATAATTTCAATGTAAATTGTGGAAAAATACTTTTTTAAAAGTGGGAAATCCACGGGACAAAAGTGGGAAAAAGTTGGGACAAAAATGGGAATTTTAAATAAAAAATCTGTGTTATTATATTATTGTCGATAGTTGGAAGTCGACCCCTAAAATTCCCTTACAATTAAAAGAAACGACCGAATGTAAAAGTTCGGTCAA
>CABVAP010000109.1 GCA_902496345.1 uncultured Eubacteriales bacterium | reverse complement strand
GGGGGTCTGGGGGGAATTCGAAACCCCCCAGGTTTTTGGGTACTTTTTGCAATCAAAAAGTACCACGCCGTAGGCAAATAAATAGATTTCCGATAAAATCGGATTATAAATCAAAAACTAAAACCACCACAAAACTGGTTTTTAAAATCTTTTTAACAAAAAAGTTTAGCCCTACAACTTCTAATTTGTTTAAATTTTAGATTTGGTTGTAAAGTTTGCGATGTTGTTTTTGAATTGGGTTGGAGAAATTCCATAGATGTCTTTGAAAACACGGTTAAATGTCCTTATGCTTTCAAAGCCAGATGTTAGAGCTATATCGGTTAAAGTTCTATCGGTTGTCCTTATTAAAACAGAGGCGTATTCTGTGCGAATTAAACCTAAATAAGAACGTAAATTCATTTTAAATCTGTCTTTAAAAAGTCTTGATATGTCATAAATACTTACGCCAAATAGATTTGCAAGGCTCTCCCTTGTTATGTTTTCGGTGAAATTATTTTCTATGTAATCTGTAATCTTGTATGTTAAATCCTCTATCGAAATTTTACTGTTGTTTACAATTAAGGTATTTACTATGTTTGATAGTATTATACATATATATCCGAATTTGACCTCAAAATTGCTGTCTGGTTTTAGGTGGTTTAGTGCAAATATCGTTTCTTCTGATATAAGTTCTTTTTTTACTATTGGATTTTTCGGTTTATGGTCCTTAAATCTCGGAAAAAGCGAACCTAATAATTTAGGGTCACACATAATAAGTAGTTCTGATGTGTTCCTGTTTTCTTTTGTTTCGTCAAGTCTATAATAATTGTGTAAAATATCAGGAAATATTATAGCTAATTCTCCCTCATTTATACAATATTTTTCGTTATCTATTTCTATATGTTGTTCGCCTTTAAATACGTATAAAAGTTCCATGTATTTATGTAAATGGTCTGGAAATTTTACCTCGTAATCATTTCTCTTTACTGTTAAATCTGTTTTCCTAATTTCATAAAATGGTAACATAATAAAATCGCTCTTTCTTGCACTTTTTGGCTAGTAATAGTTATATTATGTCTTTTATTTTAACATTTTTTGATGTATAATTCAAGTATAGAACACAACAGAAATTTACTTAAGGAGGTTTTTAATTATGAAGTTTAAAAAAGTTGTTTCAGCTGCTTTAGCTTTTGCTATGGCTGTTACTGGAATTATCGGAACAAACTTTACATTTGCTGAAGATACAGATGTTTTAAATGATAATAATGTTAATCTTGAAGCTGAAGTTCTTCCTTATCAAGACACATCTTTATCTTTTGAAGAACGTGCTGCTGACCTTGTTTCAAGAATGACCCTCGCAGAAAAAGTAAACCAACTTGGTTACAACACTTCTGCTATCGCTCGTCTTGGTGTCGGTAAATATCGTTACTGGAGAGAGGCTCTCCACGGTGTCGGTAGACAAGGGAAAGCAACAAGTTTTCCGTCAAGTCTTGCTATGTCTAATACTTGGGACAGAGATGTAATTTATAAAGCTGCCGACATTACTTCTACAGAGGCTAGAGCTAAAACTGGTACAAGCGACAATAGATACGACTTATCTTATTGGTCACCTACAATAAATATGGCACGTGACCCTAGATGGGGTAGAAATGAAGAGTCTTACGGTGAAGACCCTTATCTTACTTCTGAATATGGTATTCAGTTTGTAAATGGTATGCAGGGAAATGATGACAAATATCTTAAATCAATCTCAACTATAAAACATTTCGTTGCTAACAACTGTGAGGGTGAAAGAAGATATGGTACATCTGTTATGGACGAACAGACCCTCAGAGATTATTACACAAAAGCATTCCAAAACATCGTAGAAAAAGCAAACCCTGGTTCTCTTATGAGTTCATATAATGCAACAACCGTTACAAGAGATGGTAAACTTCTCTATGATTACGTTCCTTCATCTGCTAATAAATACACACTTACAGACTTACTTAGAAGAAACTGGGGTTTCTCTGGTTATGTAACTGGTGACTGTGGTGCTGTTGGTCTTTTAAATTCAACATTAGCTTATAAAAGAACTCTTTTCCCTGATGTTGAAGATTTAAGCACAATTCCTCAATCTGCAACTGTTCCTTTTGCTCTTGTAAATGGAAATGACCTTGATTGTGGTAGTGGTGGAGATGCTTTCCAATCAAATGCAGCTCAAGCTGTTGAAAACAACTATATGAGTGAAGATGCAGTTGATATTGCTGTTTATCACGCAATACTTACTAGAATGAAAACAGGTGAATTTGACGCATCTACTCCTTATGATAACTTAATTGGTAAATCTAATTTAATTGAAACTGATGAAAATGTTGCAGTTGCTGAAAAAGCTGCTGAAGAATCTTGGGTTCTTCTTAAAAATGATAATAATACACTTCCTCTTAAATCAGACGGAACAGTTAAAAAAATCGCCCTTGTTGGTAACCTCGCAGGTCAAGCTTTCTTAGGTGGTTACTCTGGTGAACCTGAAAAAACTGTTTCTCCTTATGAGGGTCTTAAAAATATCGTTGCTGAAAAAGGTATGGATACAGAAATTAATTACCTTGGCGATGTTGCCGATACAACAAAACTCTTTAACATAAAGAGCGTAAAACTTCTTGATTCAAAAGGTGCAACAAAAGTTACTGTTGACCTTTCAAAGGCTACAGCAACAGATGCTGAAGTTTCTGGCAGTGTAATCAACAATGTAAAGAAAAACTCATCTATCTGTGTTAAAGGTGTTAATTTCAAAGATGTAGCTAGTGTTCAAGTTGAAGTTGAACCTACTGCTGATTGCCCAAACGGAAGTATCGTTGTAAACTATGGCAGTGCAAACCAACCAGTAGCTTATGTTCCTTTTGGCGGTTCATCAAATACTATTACTGGTGAATATACAGGTGCAAGTGGTGGTTACAATGCAACTGCTGACTTATACTTAGGCATAAACATTAATGCAGAATTTTCTGTTGAAAAATACAAAACTCAACTTGATGAAGCTGATTATATTATCGCTTACGGTGGTACTACATTAAATGATTCTGATGAATCAAGAGATAGAAAGTCAATTTCTTTACCAGCAAACCAATCTCACGTTACTGAAATTGCAACTGCTTACCCTGACAAAACTATTGTAGTTATGCAGACAGCAGGTCAGATTGATGTATCTCCTTTTGAAGCTAATTCAAAAGCTATTTTATGGAACTGCTATAACGGTCAAACTCAAGGTACAGCACTTGCTAAAATCCTTTTTGGTGATGTAAACCCTTCTGGTAAATTATCAACAACTTGGTACGACCCTAAAGACCTTGAAACTTTAAAAATTAACGGTGATACTGAAGTTGATTCAAAAAATCCTGCTATAAAATGGATAAGAAATGACTACAGCATTAGACAGAGAGAAACTCGTCCGGAAAACTTCCCAGAAACATTCTCAGACAAGTTTATCGGAAGAACTTACCAATATTACAGCGGAAACGCAGTTTATCCTTTTGGTTATGGTTTAAGCTATACTAATTTTGAATATAGTAATGCTAAAGTTTCTAAATCATCTGTTGACGCAAACGAAAAATTTACTGTTAGTGTTGATGTTAAAAATGCTGGTTCTGTTAAAGGTGACGAAGTTGTTCAGCTTTATGTTAAATCTCCAAACGGTGACGGTGTAAATCTTCCTTTAAAACAACTTAAAGGATTTGACAGAGTTACTCTTGAACCAAATGAAACTAAAACTGTTTCTATTGATGTTGATGCAAAAGAATTAAACTTCTTTGATGAAAAGACAACTTCTATCTATGTTCCTACTGGTGAATATACAGTTATGGTAGGTAGTGACTCAAAATCTGCTGAAAATAACACAGTTAAATTAAATATTACTGGTTCTCTTAACAAAGAACTTAAAAATGTAACAGCTGTTCCTACTGGTATTGCAATTGAAGGAACTGTTACTCCAGACGGTGTTGCAGCTGATGTAATCAAATCTGTTGACCCTCAACTTTCTGTAATTATGACAGATGAAACTTTTGTTGACATTAAAGATAATAGTGATGTTACTATTGACTATGTTTCTAGTAATCCAGATGTTGCTGTTGTTGAAAATGGTGTTGTAAGAACTGCTACAAAAGAGGGTACAGCGACTATTACAGTTTCTGCTACAATTAACGGAGTTACTAAAACAACAACTTTCCCTGTTGTAAGTACACTTAAAGCTGCTGTTAGTGCCGAAGAAAGAACAAATTATAAAAAATCTCTTGATGACGCATACAATGCCCTTAATCAAGCAAACTACTCAACTAAAAACTGGGCATATATTACAAAAACTTATACTGACGCATTAAAAGAAGTTGAAACAGAAGTGGATAATGACAAATTAAAAGCTGATGTTGAAACTGCTGTAAATACTATTAAATCAATTAAAGTGAAACCTGCCGAAGGTACAGACATTTATACTATTACAAAATTTACTGATACTCTTTACAATGAAGTAGAGGTTGAAGTACAGTACAACGGTGATGACTATGAACCACAGGCGACACTTATTGCCTCTGTTGTTGATGAAAATGGCAATATTGTAAGAACTACAGAAACAGCACTTACTGATAGTGGAACTTATAAATTAAACGATATGTTTGAAGACGGTGAAAAAATTCAAATTCACATCTGGAACTCTTTTGATAAAATGATGCCTTATTCAAAAGAATATGAACATACTTATGAAGCTCAAGAACTTCCTAACTTTATGGTTTACAACTTTAATAGTGGTGATTTTGACAGTTATTTCGATAGTCAATCCGGTTCTGAACTTAAATCAATAAATGGTCTTAGTGGTTATGGTGGATTTGGTAAAGCAACAAAGAAATTGTCTTACACTTATACTAAAAATGATGGTTCAACAGTAAATCTTACTTTTGGTAACTGTTTGAAATCTGGAAAAGGTAATATGACTACAAACTCTCTTTTCTTTAAACCTTTCCCTGGATACAGCAAATGCAAAGTTACTGTACTTATGAGTATCGCTGCTGGTCGTGTGCAATACCTTTGTCAGGAAACTTCTGCTGGAAAAACAACTGAACTTGCTAAACTTACTGGTGAAGGTGAGGACAAAGTTGGCGTGTTGACTGCCGAAGTTACAGATATGACAAAACCTATTTACACTTGGGGTGCTGGTGCAAACAAATATGTACTTGGTATCGTTGTTGAATATACTAAATAATTTTTGTGGTTTTTGAAATTTGGTTGCCTTGCGATTTGCCGATAAGGTGAATCGTCAAGGCTTTGCACGAAATAACTTATGGGAGGATTGATTTTATGAAAAAACTTGCTTTTTGCCTTGCAATAGTTCTTTCTATTTGCTGTATTTTTTCAAGTGTTTATGCCGATACAGCTGTTACGCTTACAAGTGCAACGGTTAGTAATGGTGTTGTCACTATAAAAGGTACTATTACAGAGCCATCAACGTATCAAAGATATACGGCTACTGTACTCAAATACAAAGAAACTAATGACGGATACACAGTTGCTGATGCAGTTTATATTGGTCAAAAAGAAAGCACAGATGTTACTTTAAATAATGGTAAATTTACTTTTACATTCAACGGAAATCTTTCTGAAGATGAAAAGTACATAGTAAGAATTGGTGGAACAAATGTGGAAAGTCCTGTTAGTGCTGATGTTGTCTTTGGTGAAGCTCCTGTAGACCCAGACCCAACTCCAGACCCAACTCCAGACCCATCTAAACCTTTATTAGGTGATGTTGACGGAAACGGAGATATAAATGTTGAAGATGCTTCTATTCTTATGCAATTTGTTTTAGACAAAAACAGTGTTCCTAGAGAACTTACTGAGTCTGAAGAATTTTTTGTTAGAAGTAATGTAACAGGTGACAAAGAGCTTACTGCTGTTCAAGTAGGTTATATTTTACAAAAAGCTCTTGACAAAGGATTTTTATTTCCTAATGAAAAAAAATAATTATATAAAATATTTTAGATGAAAAAAGTAATGACAAACTTATTTTTATAGGGTGAATTTTATAGGATAAAAGGGAAAAAGCTGTTGCAATGCAACAGCTTTGGCTGTCGATAAAGTCGACAGCCTTGCAAAAAATCAACGATTTTTTGCAAATTAAACTAGATGAGTAAACAGCTGTTTCTTCGCACAAGGCTTTTAAGCCCTTGAAACAGCTGTTTTCCTCAGCGAAAATGCGATTTCCGCTTGCGGATAAAAAGTCTGCGACGCTTTTTGAAATCGACAATAACGATAAAAATTAACTTTTTATACAAGCTGAGCTGTTGCAATGCAACAGCTTTTTTGTGTGAAAATTAATGTTTGGCTTGTAAAAAGTTTATTGTCAATATAATTATGACGTTTAATCAATATAAACAAAATCAAGTTTAAAATATCACAAAAATATACAAAATGCCTATATAATACTTTTGTGAAAAATTTTTTGTTATTTATACTTTACAAATTGATGTATTTGTGATAATATTTTAACAAATAGTAAAGGTGCTATTAAACTAAATACAATATTACTTTTAAGGGGGATTTTGTTATGATGAGATTTACTTTACCTAGAGATTTGTATTATGGAAAAGACGCTTTGGAACAACTTAAAAACTTAAAAGGTAAAAAAGCCGTTCTTGTTTTGGGCGGTGGTTCTATGAAAAGATTTGGTTTCGTAGATAAAGTTTTAGGGTACCTTAAAGAAGCCGGAATTGAAACTAAATTGATTGAAAATGTTGAGCCAGACCCTTCTGTTGAAACAGTTATGAGTGGTGCAGCTGTTATGCGTGAATTTGAACCAGATTGGATTATTGCTATAGGTGGTGGTTCTCCTATCGATGCTGCAAAAGCTATGTGGGTATTTTATGAATATCCAGAAAAAACTTTTGAGGATATTATTCAGCCATTCTCTTTCCCAGAATTAAGACAAAAAGCTAAATTCCTCGCTATACCATCAACTTCAGGTACAGCAACAGAAGTTACAGCTTTCTCTGTTATCACAGATTATTCAACAGGGGTTAAATATCCATTGGCTGACTTTAATATTACACCAGATATTGCTATCGTTGACCCACAGCTTGCAGAAACAATGCCACCAAAACTTGTTGCACATACTGGTATGGACGCATTGACTCACGCAATTGAGGCGTATGTTTCTACTTTAAACAGTCCTTTTACAGACCCTCTTGCATTAAAAGCTATACATATGGTTTTTGATTATTTACCAGATTCTTATAAAGGTGATATGGGAGCAAGAGAACAGATGCATTACGCTCAATGTCTTGCAGGTCAGGCATTCTCTAACGCTTTGCTTGGTATTGTTCACTCAATGGCTCACAAAACAGGTGCTGCCTTCTCAACTGGTCATATTCCTCACGGTTGTGCTAATGCAATCTATCTTCCTTATGTAATCAAATTTAATGCTACAAAAGCAGAGGCTAGATATGCAGATATAGCTAGAAGTGTTGGTATTACTGGTACTGATAAAGAGTGTGTTGACGCACTTTGCAAGAAGATTGATGAATACAACGTAAAACTCAATATTCCAAAAACATTAAAAGAGTTCGGTATCTTGGAAGATGAGTTTAAAGAAAAAGTTGCAAAAATTGCTGAATTAGCAGTTTCTGACGCTTGTACAGGCAGCAACCCTAGAGAGATTACTCCTAAAGAAATGGAAAAACTTCTTACTTGTACATATTACGGAACAGAAGTTGATTTCTAATTAATTTCTAAGGGATTTCTATAGATTTCAAAGTTTGTAGTTTATTAAATCTTATGTACGATTTTTAAGTTGTTTACAGAGCTTATATATATAAAATACCCTATTATCAAGTGTTATGATAGTAGGGTATTTTTCTGTTTCGATAAATTAGAAGTTGTCAAAATCTTAAAACCTTTCAAAACCTTGAGACTCCGTCTCAAACTCTGCTAGCTTTTTGAAAAAAGCTAGGCAAAAACTTTTGCCGGAAACTACGTTTCCTGTCTTGTTGTCGACTAAAGGTGGCTAATCTAAAGTTTTTACCAAAGCTTTATTTTTGCCAAAGT
>CABVAP010000108.1 GCA_902496345.1 uncultured Eubacteriales bacterium | reverse complement strand
CTGGTTAAATAAATTTTTCTCATTTTAATTTGTACTAAATCTTGACATAGGACCACTATATGACAAAAATTTTTGATATAAGAGGTTGAAAAACCCCTTTTTTTATTTGAGCAATTAGGAGGACATACAAATGATTTATAGTTATATTAGAGTATCAACAAAGGAACAAAATGAAGATAGGCAGTTGATTGCATTAGGTAAATGTGGTAGAAAAATAGACAAGACATTTATTGATAAACAAAGTGGAAAGGATTTTAATCGAACGGAGTACACAAAGTTAATAAGAAGAATAAAAGAGAGTGATGTACTTATTATAAAGAGTATTGACAGGTTGGGGCGAAACTACAATGAAATACTTGAACAATGGAGGAATATAACAAAAGTTAAGAATGCTGATATAATCGTACTTGATATGCCTATACTTGATACAACCAAAAACAAAAGTTTATTAGGAACTTTGATTAGTGATTTGGTTTTACAGCTCTTAAGTTACGTTGCTGAAAATGAGAGAATTAATATAAGAGAAAGACAGGCAGAGGGCATTGAAGCAGCAAAAATTAGAGGAGTAAAGTTTGGTCGAAAGAGGCAATATAATGTTGAAGATTACATTGATATTTATGACAGTGTAGCTAAAAAAGAAATAGGGGTCAAGCAAGCTGTTGAAATTATGGGAGTCAGTGAAAGTACTTATTATAGAATGAAAAAAAGACTTATAAATATTTGTAAAAATTAAAAACTGTCACAAAGTATACTTTGTGACAGAATTAAAAATATATGAGGAGGTATAGAATTGGGAAAATGTTGTAATTGTGTCGGTAGTAACACAAAAATATACTTTAAAAATCTTAATAAATATATTATTTAATGTGATTTTATAATTAAATGTATATTTTGAATATTTGATTTATTGGCATAGTTATTTTAATGTGAAAATTAGATTATTGATTTTTTTGGGAGGATTTATTTTATGTTAGAAAAAGAGTTTGAAAATTATAAGGCAATAGTTGAAAAAGCTTTTGATACTTGTGGTGGTGATAATTATAAATTACTTGAATATATTAATAGCTTGTCATTAGAAGAACAGAATGCGATTAAAAATGCTACGAAAAAACTTATTAATAGTAAAACGATTCAAAAGTATGATGGCTATTATGGTGATTTAGTTTTAAAAGCTGCAAGGTTAAGTTCAGTTTATGTACATAGGTCTCAAAAATAAATTGAAATTAAGAATTAATGGAGGATTTTATATGAAATTTAAAATATGTGCCATTTTAATGGCTTTGGGTTTTTCTATTTGTGGAAGTAATGCTATATATGCAAATAATGAAAGCGATATAAGTGTGATATTGGACGGACAAGAGTTGCAATTTGACCAAAATCCTATTATAGAAAATGGTTATACTTTGGTGCCAATGCGTGCTATTTTTGAGAAGTTAGGTGCAACTGTACAATGGGACGCTTCAACAAAAACAATATATGCTAAAAAAATTGACAGAGAAATAATTTTACAAGCAAACAATCAATTTGCAACGGTAAATAATCTTTCTAAAAGGCTTGATGTTCCGGCAATGATTCTAAGTGGTAGAACTTTAGTTCCTCTTAGATTTGTGGGGGAACAACTCGGGGTTAATGTTGAATGGGAAGATTCTACAAGAACTGTTACTTTGTCTTCTTATAATGATTATGATGATTATAGGGATTTTAAAGGAGTTCCTGATTTTGGGGTTATGTTTGAATTGAAACTACCTAGGAAAGAAATAACTTCAGATGGAGCAACTATGTTTTTATATGATATTAATTCTATGAATTTAAATGGGTTGAATAATATGGCATCATATATTGAACATATTAAGTCTTTAGGTTTCCAATATGATGGATATTATGAAGATGATACAATGAATGGAAAAGTTTATAAATATGTGAATGATGAATATACAGTTTCTGTGGGTACAAAAGGCGAAGGTGTAGCTATTATCGTTAAACAAAATTAATGGAGTGATGTAATTATGAAAAAATTTATAAAGAGTATTAGTTGTTTGATTTTAACTACTATTTTTAGTGTTGGTATTGTAAATAGTGTTTTAGCTGAAAAAGTTGATTTTGCTTTACTTCAATCTGATGATTACGGTGTTGAAGATGCAAGGGAGAATGGTACGTATATAATTAATTTTAATAACTGTGTTGATTTAAAAATGGGAAAAACTAGTTGGGGCGGTAATATGTATTTATGTAATATAAGTCCTGATAGTAATGGTAATTTAATTCAATTTGAAATAGATCTTGAAAAGACAATGAATGAGCTGCATTTTGATGAAAAAGAAAAAGAGCTTGAAAGAAAAAGATGGTCTGCAAATTATTATGCACTGGCGATTAGATTTGAATATAAATGTGATGAAAATGGCAATGAAATTGAATATTTAGGTGATGCAAGTGGTTATTTCTATTGTTTTGAAAAGGGAAGTGATGGAAAATATTATGCTACAATATCTGCCGATTTATTCAAAGATACCCTTTTAGAAAATTTTCCAAAAGCTAAAGAATTAAAGGAAAATGAATATATTAAGCTTGATATTTTCCCTTATTGTATTGATGAGCCAACACTTCCAGAGGATTCGAAAGAGTTATGGTTTGATAGGCATGATGGTGTAGACCCTATGTTTCGTCTTAATGATGGAAATAGCTATAGTATTAACGTAGCTATACATTATAATCTTACAGGAAAAGAAAGCGTTAAAAGACCGACAGTTTCTTTTGATACTCAAGGAGGAACAGAAAAAGAAGCAGTTGAAGTTGACGAAAATTATCGTATAGGTGATGCTATAATTGATTTACCTACGAAAGATGGATATGAATTTCTTTACTGGAGTGATAACAAACAAGGAAGAAACTTTATCATTGCAGAACCAGAAATAAATGCTTTTGTTGAGGATACTACACTTACTGCAAATTGGGTAGATAAATCAATTTTAAAAGACCAGATAAATAAATATAGTTTTGAAGAAATTTCTGTATTATATCCTGAATTTAGAAATTTGGAATTTAATAAAGAAAATATCTTGAAATATATGGATAAGAATAAAGATGGTGTATTATCAAAAGAAGATTATGCTTTAATAGAACAAGAGTACATTGATAATTATATTATATATACTGAGAAGAATTAGAAATATAAGTTTTATGAAAAATAAATAAAGTTTAAGCAAGTGTATTAAAAATGATATTGTTTTTTAATTGTGTAAGATAGCAAAATTATAGGATACTTAAGGCAATTTAGTCTTTTATAAAGAAAAACAATACAAAGTATCATTTTTTGTGGTTATTTATTTTTTATGGAGTAGTTGGTAGTAATTTTTAGATAAATGTTGATAACAAAAATATCAACATTTATCTTTTATAAGACAATGATATAAGTAACTGAAAGGATTTGGAAATAGTGAAAAAATTTTGTTTTTTTGTATTAATGACCATAGGGATAATGTTATTTTATAGTAATGTTTTTGCTGATAATATACAGCTTATTTCTAAAGGAAAATTACAAAATAATGAAGAATACATTTATATCCCTAATGGAATACCTGAAAAAATTAAGGTTGGATATCCAGAAGATGTCTATGGTGATTTTTCAGAGATGGGTATAGTTACGGTTGAAGATAAGATTAATACAATTTTTGACAAAGATATAAAAGTAAATGATGTTGTAGGAAAGGCTAATATCTATTTTAATGGAAAGTATGTTGGAGAAACGAATATTGTTGCCCTTCAAGCATCAAAGGTTCATTGGTCATCTAAATATATAAAAATACTTAATGATAAGGGGCTTATTTCTTATGATGAATATGAGCCAGAAAAATATATATCAAAAGGAAAGTTTTTTTCTTTATTAGATAAATTGATAGGGATAAAAAAACAATATAAAAATTTAGATTGTAAAATTTCTAAAGCAGAGGCTTGTGGTGCTTTATATGCCTATATGAATGTTATGCCTACAAATACACACATTAAGTATGCAAATTCTGCAGTTCCTGAGTGGGCTAAAGAATATGTCGGTACTGCAATAAATTATGGATTGATTAACGAATTTAAAAAAGATGCTCCATTGAAGTATTGTGAAGCTGTTACAATGCTTGCAAGAGTGTCGAACTATAAAACTACAGCAACAAATCCGGAATACATAAATTATTCAAGAAAAATGTCAAAAGCAGAACAATTTATTATTAAATGGGCTATGTCTTTTGTGGGTAAGGATAAGTTTACATCTTACAGAAATGGTACTTGTATTTCAACAAATTGGTGTGCAAGATTTGTTTCATCAGCTTATGCTTTTTCGGGAAAAGGGTATCCCGGTGGAAATGCTATTGATATGCCACATAACAATAAGTTTAATTATATAAACGGAAAAATTGATTGTAACAATATACCGATTGGTGCAACTATTGTTTCTAAAGGAACAGGGGTTTACGGTCATGTTGCGTTATATGTAGGTAATGGTCACGTTATTGAGGCAGGTGGTCAAAAAATACTTTACAAACCTATTATGGAATCACTTGGAAATAAATTTGGATTTTTGGGCTGGGGAGTTCCTGCGAGGTTATAGGCAATAACAAACAATTATGATTTTACAGATTTGACCGATATTTCCCGTTGCTATGTCAAAGCCTCTTAACATAGGCTCAGGCTATTTTAGTAGGTTTTTCCTTGTATTGAAAAATATCATCTCAAACCTGTTTTATCGAATTATGCTGTATTGCCCATAAAAATAGATTTATTTTTATTTAATTCAGAATATAGATTTATTTATTTTGAGGAGGTTAATCACAAATGTCAAAAAAAATAGGTTTTAGAGTTATAATTTTAATAATATCAATCATTTGTTTATTCAATTTTATTATGATAAATAATCTATATGCTTATAATAAAAATTTAATTCCTATATTTTCAAAAATAAATAATAAAATGGGTTCAATTCTTTATAATCAAATTCAAAATGAAAAATTTAAATTTAAGTATGGAACGCTGGATACAAATTATATAAATTTTGAAAATAGTGACTATTATGGCTCATTTGACATTGTTTTTAGTAATAAGGGAGAATATCAGCATTTATTTCCATTAACAGGTTCAAATATATCAATAAAATGGAAGGATAAAAAAACTGGGAAATGGCAAAAAGCTGATAAATTTCCTGCAAATTCAGGACAGTATCTTTTTGTTATAGATTCATCAAAGGAGCATTATGTAATTTCACCTATTGCTATATATTCATATAACAATGTTAATCATACACGAGTAAATAAGGGATACGGTGGCATTTACATTGAGAATGGAAATATAAAGGTGCGTTATTTAGCTGATAAGGGTGAACACGGAGATTTATGGTATATTTCTAGTGGGAGTGAACTTTTTTCTGGAGAAAAGGCACTAAAAGAACTTTTTACTCATAATATTGACGGTGAAAAAAGATGGTGTTTTGATGGCTTTTATATAAGAGCAAAAAGTAATTATGAGCCTTATCAAAGAGGTATGTTTTTTAGAAATCCTGCAAATTATGTCGGTGTATCATTTGCAAAATATGCCTTTAGCAGAGGTATGGAAGATTTAGGTTATGCGATGATTATGACTGGAATAAATAATCAAAACAAGTATGGATATTGGCAAACAGATTGTATAGTTGATTGGCTTAGCAGAGATTATGGTATAAAAGAGGGATTTTATGACACAAGATTTAATTCGGACTTTGCGATAGGACTTATATATGCATATAAGAGATATGGTAATGATATTATATTGAAATCATTAAAACGATATGCAGAGTATTTTTTTGAATATGCTCAAAATCATAGTCACAAAACAGCTAATGGGATATTGATTGAAGACTATGCACCGTCAAATAAAAAGGTGCATACATCACTTAATCATCATTTGACAGAACTTAATTTTTTATATGAATACTATAATTTAACCTATGATGATAAGTATTTGCAACTTGCAAATAAAATGCTTAAGGGATTAGATGATACAAAAAATTATTGGGTTATGAAAAATCACAATCTTGCTTATGCTTATGGATATAATAATTCTTCTAACAAAATGGTTGATTATCCATATTTGACATATAATGACCTATATGAAACAAAATTTCTTCTTGAAAGATATTTTAAAGCAACAAATACAACAATCGAGTATTTAATGAAAAATAAAAAAATATGGATGGATAAAAATGGGATAACACAATACAGAAAATAAAGTTTTATTAAATAATATAAATGGGATTTTAAGGAGTTTTATAATGAAAAAAGTTATTTTTAGTTTAATGATTATTTGTGTTTGTATTTTAAATTTAAGTTTTTTGTGCGAATATGTTATGGCAGACACAGGTTATTCGATAAGGGTAAATGTTAAGACCAACTGTGTTACAGTTTATAACGGTAAAAATCAGCCTGTTAAAGCTATGGCTTGCTCTGTTGGAGAAAGGGCAGGCTCAACACCAACTGGAACTTTTTACACAACCGATAAATACAGATGGCGAGAACTATTTGGTGGTGTATATGGACAGTATGCAACAAGAATACATAATCACATTTTATTTCATTCTGTTTATTATAGCACTACAAGAGAGGATACATTAGATTATAAAGAATACAATAAGCTTGGAACGGCTGCCTCTATGGGCTGTGTAAGACTTTCGGTAGCCGATGCAAAATGGATATATGATAATTGTGGTCAATATACAAAAATTACAATAGTAAGTGCTGATACAGATGCCTTGCCAAAGCCCAAAACAATAAAACTTACAACGAATTCAAAATATCCAAACTGGGACCCTACAGACCCAAATCCTAATAATCCTTGGAATAAAGAACAGGTTAAATTTAGGTTTGGGGATACAAATAACATAATTTATGTTGAAGATAATCTTAGCTCAAATTCTATTAAAGATATTCTTATGAAAAATGTAAAGGCTTACGACATTGCAAATAATGAAATTCCTTTTGAAATATCATTTGATTTTTCTGGAATTATTCCAGGGGAATATCGTGTTAAGTATTCAGCGAAAGATATTTTAGGGAATTATGGAGAGGCTTATAGAACTATTGATGTTTGTCAGAAAATACATATATCTTTTGATGGAGAAACATTAAATTTTGATGAAGCACCTATTTTACTTGACAATGGAATAACATTTGTCCCTGTGAGAGGGCTTTTTGAGAAGATGGGTGTAGAAATTCTGTGGGATAATTCAAAAAGAACTATATATGCTGAAAAAGATGAAAAAAATGTTGATATAGAACTAGATGAAAACTATGCAAAACTGAATGATACGTCAAAAGAGTCAACTATTCCTATAAAAATTATAAATGGAAGAACATTGATGCCTCTTAAAGCGCTATGTGAGTTATTTGACTACAGTGCAAAATGGAATCCAGAAATAAAGGAGATTAATATAAGCGAAATTGAGAGTAAAACAGAAGATTAAAGATTTATAAAATTAGGTTTATAAATAAAAAATTAAAACTACATACTTTTAGTTATTTATATGATTTATGGTGATAAATCTGATAAAAAAATTTCAATATAATGGTTTTGTCAATTAGATTTATTCTACAAATTATATTTCAAATATTTTTTATACTTTTAAAGGAGATGATATAATAGATTTAGTTTATATCTTTTCAAATAGGGAAATAGGGATTTTATTAAAAGGAATAGTGAATTTGCAAAGAAAATAAGAAAAGGAGATTATATCAAATGAAAAAGAATTTAAGAAAACAAATTATGTCATTTGCCTTGGCAAGTTCATTGATATGTACAAATGTACCAACTTTTGCAGATGAATAAAGTGGGGAAACATTTGAAGATATCATTCAAGTTGAAGAAAATATTTCAAACGATGACTTTAATAACGAAAATTCTGATGAAGAAAATGTTTCTTATGAAAACTCTGAAAATGAGGAAATTTTAGATGTAGATTCTAATAATTCTGAAGAAGGTGTGTAAGCGTCAACTCAAGTGCACCTACCCAACCTACCCATAAAGATATATAATTCT
>CABVAP010000107.1 GCA_902496345.1 uncultured Eubacteriales bacterium | reverse complement strand
AATTTTGAACCTTGTTTTTATTTTGTTTGTGTTACCTATCTATTGTACCTCAACACAAAATAAGAATTTATAAAAAATACAAGATATATATTTATAGACCAAGAAATATACCAAAGATAGCACCAGACGCTATAAATACGATTGGGTGAAATTTTTTAAATTTTCTAACGCCAAAAAAAGCAAGTACAAAAAATAAAACGCTTTTCCAATTGACAACCAAATCAAGGATATAAGCAACATCAATATTGTTGTTTTTTATAAGCTCAATAACTTGATTAAAATTATCTTGATAAAATAATGACATAATAAAAATATCCATCATAGCCCCAAGGATAAGACCGGTAGAAGCAGGACGCAAAATTGAGAACATTTTCTCAACATATTTATTTGTTTTAAATTTTTCAAAAACTTTAGATATAATCAATATTATTATTATCGGAGGTACAACAATACTTATTGTTGCAACAGCAGCACCAATAAGTCCCTCTGCTTTAAACCCTGAATAGGTAGACATATTTATACCAATAGGACCAGGGGTTGATTCAGAAATAGCAATCATATCAGTAAGTTCTTCAAGTTTAAACCAGTCATAATTTGTAGCAATTTCTTTAAGGAAAGGGATAGTAGCAAGACCACCACCGACAGCAAAAAGGCCAGTTTTCATAAATTCAATAGCAAGGTATAATAATGTTGTTATCATTTATTGTTTCCCCCTTTTCCAAAAAGTAAACCTATAATTGCAACGGTAAATACAATTATAACAGGCGAAACAGCAAATAGAGCAACAGCAACAAAAGTACCAACAAGTGTCAAGAAAGTAAGAGCATTCGTAACATTTTTTTTAATCATACCAATAACGGTATTTATTACCATAGCACAAACGACAATTCTAACGCCAGCGAAAGCACTTTGAACATAGCTAATTTCTGCAAACCTCTGCATAAAAGCGGCAATAAAACAAATTATTATATAAGACGGTGTAACAAGGCCAAGAGTTGCAATTATTCCGCCCAAAATTCCACCAATTTTTTGACCAACAAATGTAGCAACGTTTACAGCGATTACACCAGGGGTACATTGACCAACGACATAATAGTCCATTATTTCCTCATCAGTAACCCAATGTTTACCCTCAACAATTTCTTTTTGTAAAACAGGAATCATAGCATAACCACCACCAAATGTACAAACGCCAATTTTCATAAAGGTAACGTATATAGTTAAAAGTGTTTTTAGCATAACCCTATCCTTTCTTAATTATTAATTAATTATTTATTTTTTTATATGGGCTTTGCCCACACCCACCAACTTTTTTTCAATAGACATCAGAAAGAAATCCGACAGGCATAGCAAAAGTGCCGAAAGCTAGTGGGGTGTTGGGGCAACACCCCACGGTCTTTTCGCCCAACCCTCTCTTACTTTAAAAAATCTTTAAAAGCTTGAGGCAAAGCCCCAAGCTCTTAAATTTTCAGTATATATTATTCAAGACTATCCAAAAAAATTATTTTTTAAGAGAGATGTATTTTCTAAGAATATCATCATAAGTATCTCTTTCTCTTGTTAAGACAACCTCACCGTTTTCTCTGATAAAAACTTCAGCAGGTCTTAATCTGTTGTTGTAGTTTGAAGACATAGCGTGACCGTAAGCACCAGCATCAAGAATAGCGAGTAAATCGCCTTCTTTTACATCAGGAAGAACTCTGTCTTTGGCGATAATGTCACCACTTTCACAGATGTTACCAACAACAGTAACAGGCTCTTCTTTTTCAGATTTAACGTCAGATTTTCTGTAAACTTCAATGTCGTGGTGAGAATCGTACATAACAGGTCTTGCAAGAACGTTAAATCCAAGGTCAGTACCGGCAAATTTGTGAGGTCCGTTGTATTTAACAGCGTGAACAGTTCCGAGTAAAACGCCACATTCAGCAGAAATATATCTACCTGGTTCAACTTTGAAAGTAATTTGTTTACCATATTCTTTTGCAAAGTCTTCTAACACTTTGCTAAGTTTTTCACCTAAATCTTTAAGGTCAAGACGAGGTTGGTCGTTAAGTTTTTCGTAAGGTATACCAAAACCACCACCAAGGTCAACAAATTCAAGGTCATCAAATTGTTTAGCGATTTCAAGAATAGCTTTAACACCTTCGATATATTTGTCCCCTTCCATAAAAAGAGAACCGATGTGTTGGTTGATACCAACGAATTTAAGATTGTATTTTTCAAGAATTGCTTTAAATTCAGGAATATATTCAGGATTAATAGCAAATTTAGTTTTCTTACCAGCAGTTACAACTTTTTCGTGATGACCTGCACCAACACCACCGTTGAAACGAGCAGCGATTTTTCCACCTGGGTTAAGTCTGCCATATTGCTCAAGCTGAGAAAGAGAGTCAACGCTCATTAAAATATTGTGGTCGATAGCAAACTGCATTTCTTCTTCAGAAACGTTATTACTGATGTAAAAAATCTGTTCTGGTTTAAAACCTGCTTTAAGTTCAGCAGAAATTTCACCTGGAGACATAGCGTCAACGTTAAGTCCTTCTTCTTGAACGATTTCAAGAAAAGCTAAATTGCTGTTTGCTTTAGCTGAATAGTTTACTGAAAAATTAGGGTAAGTAACAAGATTTTTAATATCTCTGCATTTTTCACGAAGAATACGTTCGTTGTAAACATAAAGAGGTGTGCCATATTTTTCTACTAAATCGTAAGGGTCATTACCTTGAAAAAAATCAACTTGGTCTGTAACTTTGCTTGTAAGTTTTTGCATATCAATTCTCCTTTTTAACTTTATTTATAATTCTACAGAAATGCAATAAATATACATTTCAGTCTAATCAAAAGATATTTATCGCCTTATATTAAGGATAAAGACAAAATTTCAACTTTTCCCCCATAATAAGACTTATATTTAATATATCAAAATATCATTTAAAATGCAATATAAAATTAGCATTTCTAAAAAAAATATAAAAGTGTAACATAATTGACCTTCAAAAAATTTAAATTTTACTTAATTTGTGAATTTCAAAAAAATGCCTAACACCGTAAGGTTTAATGGGCAAAAACAATATTTCACTATTATTTTCCTTTATAAAAAAGCATAAAATTTTGCAAGAACAGCAATTTCATAACATCAAAAAAGGATTGCCATAACGACAATCCTCTTTGATGTTTAAAATTAACCCTACACGTTAATATAATGCTAACATATATTCTTAGAACTAACTACTTTAATTTCTACTTATCCTTCAACAATCTTTATTATTGAGCCTTTTTCAATTTTAACTTCAGCATTTGGATATTGCTCTTTAACCACCTTGCCGTTATCAGTCTGGCTGTTAGTAGATTGTTGATTTTCGTCAGATGAAACAGTTTCCTCTTCTATCAAATCTTCACCACTTGCATTTTTCGAAACTTCGTCTTGTTGTTCTTTAACGATATTGCAAACAAACCCTTGCCCCTCTATAAGTGATTTAGCCTGAGCCGATGACATTCCAACGACATTAGGAACAATAACAAGTTCTTTAGAGGTATCGCTTTGTTTTGCAAACAAAATAATTTTAGACGATTTGTCAATTCTATTGTTAGGTGTTGGAGATTGTTTATAAACAACATCACCGTTACCAACAATTTCAAATGCAACATTGTTTGTATTAAAGTCTTTAATAACGTCTTGAAGATTTTTATTTACATAGTCACCAACGACAATTTCGTTATTTTTAGCAGAAACAGAGTTGTTTGTATCATTTTCATAAGAAGGTGGAATAGCTTTGTAGTTTATTATGTTAAGCAGTATTTCTTTAAGCATAGGAGCAGGAGAAGAAACACCGTCAATATAAGGAGTTGGTTTATGTAAAAATACACCAACCATAATTTCAGGATTTTCAACAGGTAAGTAAGCTATAAAAGAACAAGTATGTATATTAAGCTCTCTTTTTCCCTGCTGTGCAGTACCTGTCTTACCACCTATAGCATAACCATCAATTTTTGCTTTTTTACCAGTACCGGTATTGGTAATAACGCTTTCAAGTGCCTTTCGTAAATAGTCAGAAGTATCTTGAGATATAACCTTGTTAACAACTTTAGGAGTATGTTCCTCAATGATATTTCCGTCTTTGTCTATAATTTGAGAAACAACATAAGGTTTCATAAGGTTACCACCGTTTATAGTAGCAGCGAAAGCATTCATTGATTGAATAGCAGTAGCATTAAAACCTTGTCCAAAAGAACTTGTAGCAAGATAAACATTACCTTTAAGTTGGTCAAGTGAATACATAAGTTTTTCAGCACTAGCCTCTCCCGGTAAGTCAATACCGGTTTTTTGACCATAACCGAAAGCTTTTTGGTATTTCAAAAATTTTTCAGGACCTAATTTACTAACTATATCCATCATACCAACGTTGCAAGAGTTAGCCAAAACCTGTTCAACAGTCTGAGCACCGTGACCGGAGCGCTTGTGACATCGTATTGTATCTTTGCCATATACTTTTTGACCACCACAGAAATAAGTATCTGTTTCTTTTATAGCACCCTCTTCAAGTGCAGCAGCAATAACAATTGGTTTAAATATAGACCCCGGCTCAAATGTATCGCTTATGTTAAAGTTTCGCCAAGAGCGAAGACTAACTTCTGATTGTTTTTCGGCAGGCATTTGTTCCCAGAGTTTTTTGTAATCGTCTTTTTCAAGTAAAGATAACTTGTTAGGGCTGTTAAGGTCAAAAGTAGGATAAGATGCCATAGCAAGAATTTCCCCTGTCTGAGGGTTCATAACAATAGCAGATGTATTTTCAGCATTGTGTTCATAGTATGCTGCCTTAACAGCTTTTTCAGCATATTGCTGAATAGTCTGGTCAAGCGTTGTAACAAGTGAATATCCCTCTTGAGGTCTTTCATCTCTTTGTGTAATTCTGTTGTCAGCCTCATAAGTCATAAAAGAACGACCAGGTACGCCAGTCATAACGTCATTGTAATAGCTTTCAAGTCCCCAACTGCTGTCGCCCCTTATAAACCCAATAGTCTGAGCAGCAAGAGAGTTGTTAGGATAAATTCTTTTTGTATCCTCTTCAAGATAAACACATTTCAAGGACATATTTTTAATTTCTTGACCATTTTTATATTCAAGTTGTTTTTTAATTATTTTGTAGTTGGTATCATTAACGAGCTTTCCGTCAGAATCTTTTTTAACAATTTCATCAAATTCACTTTTTTCAATACCAGCTTTTTCAGTCAAAGCATTTATAATTTCGTTTTTTTCCTCATCTTTCAACTTGTCGTAATTTCGTACATCAAGAACAACATTGTAGACGGTAGAACTCATAGCAAGGCGTAATTTGTTTCTATCTAAGATAGCCCCTCTGTTAGGGTTAATAATTTTGTCCTGTTTAGAGTTCACCTGGTTATAAATCGCCTGATTTTCGTAATCTTTACCAGAAACATATTTAATATCATATATTCTGTAAACACCAACATAAAGCAATAGTATAAAGAATAGCCCCATTAAGAAGTGTAGCTTTCCAACTCTCTTTTTTTCACTTTTAAAAGTTCTTTTTCTTCTTTTTGTATTTTGTGAATTGTTTCCGTTATTTCTTCCATTTGCCATAAAATCAATCTCCAAACAAATTATTCCATATAGATTTCAAAGAAAAACCACCGTCATCGTCTTGTTGTTCAGAAGAGCTTCTGTCATATTGAACGGTGTAATTTTGTTTTGGTATATCAATATATACAATTTGATGTGTCCCAGCCTTTTGCATATGCAACTTAGTTTTAGCTATTTTTTCAATTTCAGCAAGATTAACATTTTTAGAAACTTCTGTTTTCAAGACTTCGTTAGACTCTTGAAGTTTAGCAAGTTCCTGTGTATATTCATTAAATTCATTTTCTTTTTTGTTGTTTATAGCATAAAGACAGACAAAAACAATTATGAAAGCGAATAAAACAGCGATTGAAAAACAAATTCTAAAATCTCCTGTTTTAAGTCTAACAAATTCATAGTGAATACGAGGTTTTTTAGTTGTTTTTCTTCTTTTTTCAGCTTTTGGTCTTTCTTGTCTTTTATTTTTTGATGTTCTAGTTCTTCTTCCATATTCAGAATTTGGATAATACTCATAAGCTTCAGAGCCATAATTGTAGTAAGACCTAGAATATTGGCGAGAGGAACGACTTTTCTTTTTATCCATAAAATCAAACACCCACTCTTATAGTTTTTCTATAACTCTTAATTTAGCACTGTGTGCACGTCTGTTGTTTTGAAGTTCTTCGTCAGACGGTATAATAGGCTTTCTTGTAATAACTTTAACAGTTGGATTTTTGCCACAAACGCAAACAGGAAACTCTCTAGGGCAAGTACAAGGATTTTCAAGTTCTCTAAAGATGTTTTTAATAATTCTGTCCTCAAGTGAATGGAAAGTAATTATACAAAGCCTACCACCTGATTTAAGTGCATCAGCCATATCGATAACAGCTTGTTTAAGTATTTCAAGTTCGCCATTAACCTCAATTCTAATAGCTTGAAAAGTTCTTTTAGCAGGGTGAGGTCCGTCACTTCTAGCTCCTTTAGGAACAGCTTTTTTAATAACACTAACAAGTTCAAAAGTTGTTTCAATTTTTTTAGTTTCTCTTTCTTTAACTATAAACTGAGCAATTCTCTTTGCCCATCTTTCCTCACCATATTCAGAGATAATTCGATTAAGCTCTTTTTCGCTGTATTCATTTACAACGTTGTAAGCCGAAAAATCTTTTCGTATATCCATACGCATATCAAGGGGAGCATCGTGCATATAAGAAAACCCTCTTTCAGCCTCATCAAGCTGGTGAGAAGAAACACCAAGGTCAAGCAAAATACCGTCAACCTTGCCGTTTATATCAAGCTCATCGGCAATATATTTAAAGTCAGAAAAATTTCTGTGTACATATTGAACAAAATCATATTTAGCAAGACGTTCTTTAGCAACAGTAATAGCGTTAATATCTTGGTCAATACCAATAAGTCTGCCAGATGTCAACCTCTTGCAAATTTCAGAGGAATGCCCTGCTCCGCCGAGAGTTCCGTCAATGTATAAACCGTCACTTTTTATATTAAGATTTTCAATACATTCGTTTAATAAAACAGACACGTGTTCAAAATTCATAAAAATACCTCTTTCGTTAAGTGGTATATATATTAAATTTGTAAATTCGATATATATTTCCCAAAGGACTTTTACCATAATTCTAATACAAAACAAACAAAATTACAAGTAAAAAAAAGGCATTAAGAAAAATATTTTTTATTTTTTAATAACGCCTAGATTTATAAAAGTAATTGCAACGTTTGCTAATCTTAAATATTACTAAAATCAGCGTATATATAAACCGTTGCCATACAATTTTTTTTATGTTAATATAAATAAAATTTAATCAGTAAAGGAGCATTGTTATGACAGAAAAAGAAAAAAGAAGTTTAGGTTTATTATACAATTCATCAGATAAAACGCTTATAGAGGAAATTACAAAATGTCAAGATATATGTTTTGAATATAATAATTTAAGACCATCGCAAAAAGAAGAGCGTACAAAGTTAATAAAAAATTTATTTGGTAAAACAGGTAAATCATTTCAAATCAATTCTCCGTTTTACTGTGATTATGGATATAATATAGAGATTGGAGAAAATTTTTATGCAAACTAAAATTGTACGATATTAGACTGTGCAAAAGTAACATTTGGTGACAATGTTTTTATTGCACCAGATGTGGGATTTTATACAGCAGGTCACCCAATCGACCCTGAATCAAGAAACAAGTCCATAGAATATGCACTTCCAATAAAAGTTGGTAACAACGTTTGGATTGGTGGAGGAGTAAAGATAGTTCCAGGTGTCACAATAGGGAACAACGTTGTAATTGGTGCTGGAAGTGTTGTAACAAAGGACATTCCAGACGACGTTGTCGCCGTTGGAAACCCTTGTCGAGTTATCCGTTCAATCCACAAAACAAATTAGAAGTTGTCGATTAAGTTATAATTTTTTTTGAAACCTTTTTCTATCGCAAAAAGGTTTCAAACTTCCAAAAATGCTCTTGGAGCATTTAAGACCTTGGGGCTTTGCCCCAACACCCCACAAGCCTTTGGAAAAAGGCTTGACCTAAACCTTGTATCGGCTTCGCC
>CABVAP010000106.1 GCA_902496345.1 uncultured Eubacteriales bacterium | reverse complement strand
ATGGCACCACATTCCAGTATATCTGATATGAAATCGTGGGCATTTGTTTTATACAGCCCTGTTTCTATCAGTTTAACAATTTCTCTAATATTCTCACCTATATTCATTCCAATGTCACTTCCAAAATTAAAATTAAGAATTTTCTCTAAGATACTTTTCAATCTTTCTACGAGAACATTTATACGTATTTCTGCTTTTCCCTTTATTTTCAATCCAGCCTAAATGGCTATATTCTCTGTTACCTAATATCAAATGTTGCCTAATCATTTGAGGAGGTTCATTTAACATTCTTGCCGCCTCTGCTGCCGAAATTGAGTCATAATCTTTCTTTTTCATATCATCGCACCCCCTTTGAAATATTTTACATTTTTTACCACCCTTGCTATAATTTATTTATGGTATTGCCGTACCAAATAAATATAGAAAGGTGGCAATTATATGAAACTAAATCCTGATTGTGTTAGAGATATTCTTATCAGTATAGAAGAATATCCCGAACCTATGGAATTGTATCTAAATGAGTTCTCTAAAAGACTACCTCAATACAGTTTAAAAGAAATTTATTACTGCTGTTCACGATTGTATGAGGGTGGTTATATTAATTTCGAGGACTTAACTAATGGTACATACCATAGTGTAATCATAGGTGACTTAACATTCATTGGACACGAATTCCTACAAAAGATAAAAAATGATAATACTTGGTCTAAGACCAAAAGTATTGCTACTAAAATTGGCTCGTTTTCCATTGACGTTATTTCTCAGATTGCTGTTAATGTAATAACTCAATTAATTAGCCAGCAACTACCTCCTATGTAATTATTTTAAGCGAAGGAAATCTTTTACTATTTTTGTTCCAGCAGAAACAGTGATTTCTCTCGCTTTTTTTTCGTCAATCATTTCTCCATATTTCTCAGATATGTAAGAAATTAAGCCAGATGTTGAAGCATAGTAGACGTACCATTGTATCAGACTTTTTATTAAAATCACCACTAATATGATTTCTAAAATTGTTCTCATCTTCTCACCCCCTTTCATTGACAGCACCCTCTACGAGGGTGCTTTTTTACGCCCCTTTAGGTGTTTTCTGTCTTGTTGTTTTTCTTGAATTTTCCCACCAAATAATAGTTTTTAATTTTTCAAGCATTTCAGGTTTTAAAGACTCAATAAATGAAATTAATTCGTCCCTTTCTTTTAATTCTTCATCATTAAGCAATATATCACTCATTATTTCACCCCCTTTTTCGTTATCTTTGTGACTATTATATTACACACAGAAACGTTTGTCAATATTTTTTTGTTATCTTTGTGAACTTTTTATTTGACAAAAAAAAATATATATGTTATTTTTAATTTAGGAGGTGTAAAAATGAATAAAAGATTTAAGGAAATAAGAAAAAACTTAAAACTAACACAAGAAAGTTTTGGTTTAAGACTTGGTGTTACAAGAACGGCTATATGCAACATAGAAAAAGGTGAACGAAATATAACAGAGCAAATGTTTAAATCCATTTGTCGTGAATTTAACGTCAATGAAGAATGGCTTCGTACTGGCAAAGGCGAAATGTTTAAAAAAGAAAAAAACTATTCACTTGATGAATTTCTAAAAAAACGAAATGCTACATCTTTAGAAATTGAATTTATGAAAATTTATTTTACCTTGGAAGAAAATGTTAGAAAAAAAATAATATCTGATTTTAAAAAAGCTATTCTTAAAGAAGAAATTGTTTCTCAATCTTCCGAGAATAAAAATAACGAATTATCAGCTACCAATGAAAATTCAGAAACGAAAGAAGAACCAAAAGAAACTTTGACAGAATACACCGATGATATGACAATAGACGAAATTACAAAGCAAATTGGTATATTAGGAAATCTTTTAGAAAAGAAACAAAAGGAAGAGTTATCAGCTTCACAAAAAGACGAATTGGCATAAAACCTAAAAAGAAATAATAATACTAATATTTAAGGAGAAAATAATTTGAAGAATTTATATACTTAATTACAGCATATTATCCAGACCCTAAAATATGGACAAAAAATTTTAAAAAAAGGAGGGATTAACTATGATATGTATTAGCTGTGGAAAACAAGCAAAAAAAGGATTTACTACAGATGTAACAGATTTAGGCACGTGTCTTATTATTATCAGGAACGTACCTTGTTACAAATGTAGCGAATGTAATGAAATTATTTATACAGGTGATGTACTCAAAAAACTTGAAACTATAATTGCTTCTGCCAAAAATATAATGCAAGAAATTTCTATAATTGATTTTTCTCATATAGCATAAACTAAAACAATAACTTAATTTCAATGTCACTTCCGTTTATAGAAACGGAGGTAAAAAATGAAAAAACGAGGAAATGGCAGCGGAGGAATAATCGACAGAGGAAAAGGTCGATACCTTCGCTATTCAATCAGAATAACAACAGGATATGATGAAGATGGTAAACAACTGTTTAAATATCTTTCATCACATCACACAAAGAAAGAAGCCGAACTGGAACTTGCTAAATATATAGTCAATCCCTATGACTTGTTAGCAAGAAAAATGACCTTTGCCGAGGTCTTCGACCTAGCTTTTGCAGAATATCTAAAGAAAAATACAGCAAAGCAAACAATAGCAAGCTATAAAGCAGCGTTTAAAAATTGTAGTAGTATAGCTAATATGCCGATTACTAATATAAAGAAAATACATCTACAGAACTGCCTAGATATTCAAGAGAAAAGAAGTAAACCCAATTTAAATAATATTATCAAAATTTATCATTTAGTATTTAACTATGCCCTTGAAAATGACTTAATTTCAAAAGACTATTCTCAATTTGTAGAAATTCGCAACACAACTACAACAAAAGAGCGCAGCATCTTTACAGATGATGAAATTCAAGAACTTTGGGAAAAATCAGAAGATAATAATGTAAAAATTACACTAATTCTGTTATACACAGGTTTTAGGATAAATGAATTACTAATCCTAATGCCTAGTCAAGTAAACCTAACAGAGGGATATATCCAAGGTGGCTTAAAGACAAAAGCTGGTAAAGATAGAATTGTACCAATACATCATAGAATAAAACCACTGCTTGAATACTTTTTAAAGCGACAAAATAAAACAGTTTTTGAAACCAAATATCCCAGCTATAATAATTGGCTTTCAAAAATCAATCATAAGCCACACGACACAAGACATACGTTCACAACCTTGTTACAAAAATATGGAGCTAAAAAAGTGTGGATTGATAAAATCGTCGGTCATACAAGTGGAAACTTGACAGATGACTTATATACGCACGCAGACTTTAACGAACTAAAAAAGACAGTAGAATTACTGCCTTAATTTTAAAATATTTGTGGATACTATACGGATATTACGAACTTAAAAAACACTAAAAGATAACGTTCTTATTCAAAACAAAAAAGCACTTGAAATAGCTGTAAAAATGCGTTTTTCTTAAATTTACAACTATTTCAAGTGTACTGCTTAGATTATCACTGACATAAATTTATTCAATAAATTCGTCTTCTAATCTTTCTAAAATGATACAACCGTCTTCTACGTACAGTTTAACATTATCACCCACTTCAATTCCAAGTTCTTCAAGAATTTCATTTGGAATAGTTATTGATGAATCCTCACCTAAAACAACTTTACACATAAAATCGCCACCTTTTGATAATTTTCGACTTAATAATATCATATAGAATTGAATTTGTAAAGTATATTAGTAAACTTTTTTCTAAAAAATGATATAAAAACAACAACCTGATTTTAAGCATATTGACACAATATTTTATTTTTCGACATTTTTTTAATTAAAATATACAATATATGTATCAATTTAAAGCCACTGTTTATATATTTAATACAATTATATTGAATTAAATATATAATACAAGGAGGAACTTATGAATAAAACAGTATTGATAACAGGTGCAACAAGTGGATTAGGTTTAGAATTTTCAAAAATATTTTCAAAAAACGGCTATAATCTAGTTATTGTAGGAAGAAACAAAGAAAAACTCAAGCTTATAAAAAAACATATGAAAAAATTATATAACATACAAATTTACGCAATGTCAATCGATTTAACAAAAGATAAATCTGCTCACAAAATATTTAACTTTTTAAAAGAGAACAAGATTAATGTTGATATATTGGTTAATAATGCAGGTTTTGGAGATTTTGGGGAATTTGCAAATAGCAATCTGCAAAAACAAATAGATATGATAAACCTAAATATAACCTCCCTTGTAAAGCTTTCATATTTGTTTATAAATTCTACAAATAAGCATAACGGCAAAAAAATTTTAAATATAGCCTCGATAGCTGGATTTCAGTCTGGGCCACTTATGTCAGTATATTATGCAACAAAAGCATTTGTCTTATCATTTTCAGATGCGTTACAGTTTGAACTAAAAAACAAAAACATAACTGTAACAACACTTTGCCCTGGACCTGTAAAAACAAAATTTGAGTGTAACGCAAATTTAAAATCTTCTGGATTGTTTAAAAATATAAAGCCAATGGATGCAAAAGATGTTGCAATTTTCGGATACAACGCATTAATGAAAAACAAATCTGTTGTTATAGCCGGAAAAATAAATAATGGAATCGTACTATGCTCAAAATTACTACCTAGAAAATTCATAAAAAATATGGTATACCTCATTCAAAAATAAGATATACCATAAATCATTTTAAATATTTGATGCTATTTGAAAAAATAAGAAAGATACCGTCCAAGCTGTAGCTAAATGTAAAAATATAGAGCAGAAAAATACTTTTAATGAGTTACTCTCTTTTTTTATCATAGTAATTGAAGCTATACAAGGTATGTATAAAAGGCAGAACAACAAAAAAGAAAACGCATTTATGCTTGAAAATCCGTTAGGTGAAAGTTGAGTCAAGCTCTGACTAAGCATAGACATACCCTCTGATGAAGAAATATTGCTTATTCCAAACAAAATGCTAAGGCTAGATACAACAACTTCTTTTGCAGCAATTCCAGAAATAAGTGACACTATAATTTGCCAATAACCAAGACCTAACGGTGCCATTATAGGAACAAAAAATTTACCAATCGTCATACCAAAACTATTTTCAATATTCCCGTTTGCATAACCGTCAAATCCAAAATTAAGTAAAAACCAAAGTATAACTGACGCAATAAAAATAGTAGTTCCAGCTTTTGTTATATAATCTTTCACTTTTTCATAAACATAAATAAAAACTGTATGTAAATCCGGAATTTTATATTCCGGTAATTCAATAAGCAAAGGATTTAAGTCTTTCTGCTTATTGAATTTACTCATAATTAAGGCAATAACAATTGCAATAACGATACCTATTAAGTACATAGAATAGGCAACAAAAACGGCATACTTTCCAAAAAATATCTGTGAAATTATGATATAAATAGGTAATCTGGCACTACACGACATAAAAGGCGTAACGAGGATAGTTCTTATCCTATCGCCTCTGTCCTCAAGTGTTCTAGATGCCATTACAGCCGGAACAGTACAGCCAAATCCTAAAAGCATAGGGATAAATGCCCTACCGGACAAACCTATTTTCCCCATAATTCCGTCCATTATATATGCAACTCTAGACATATAGCCACTATCCTCAAGGAATGCCAAAGCAAGGAAAAGAATAAAAATATTAGGCAAGAACGATATAACTCCACCGACACCAGCGATAATACCGTCTACAACAAGTGAACAGACAACCTCACCTGCTCCAAGTCCTTGCAGAGATTTAAGGACAAATGACGATAACAGTTCTATCCCAATTTCAATATATTCTTTCAAAAAGTCACCTATAGTAAATGTCAAGAAAAATACAATAGCCATAACAAAAAGAAATATAGGAATACCAAAAATATTATCTGTCAAAACAAAGTCTATTTTATCCGTCATAGAACTTTTATCACTCTTATTTTTAAGAACTCTTTTAATAGTATTCTCTATAAAATCATATTTTTGTTTTATAATTTCTTGCTCATAACTTTTATCAACTATATCATCAAGATTTATTATGTACTTTTCAGTTATTTCTCTATCCATTTCCAAAAATTTTATTGAATGCCATCTATAATTATTCATATCAGGATATTTTGATTTAAGTCTTTCAGAAATAGCTGAAATTTTATTTTCAATATCAAAACTATATGTTATTATATTTTTATCTTCACTAGAAACACTTTCCGAAGAATATAAACTTTTAACAGATTCCATAAGCTCAGAAAGTCCTGTCCTCTTTCGGGCAGAAATAGGTACAACAGGAACACCAAGAATATCAGACAACTTGTCTATATCAATATTCATACCTCTTTTTTCCACAATATCAATCATATTTAATGCAACAATAACATTTTTGTTCAGCTCAATAAGCTGTAATGCAAGGTATAAATTTCTTTCAAGAACAGAAGCATCTGCAACATCAATAACCACATTTGCATTACCGTCTAATATATACTGTCTAGAAACCTTTTCTTCCATAGTGTAAGAAGTCAAGGAATATATCCCAGGTAGGTCAACAAGGTTATATTCCTTATAGCGTCCCTCTTTCTTTTCAACTGTAACCCCTGGCCAATTCGCAACTTTAAGATTAGCCCCTGTATATGCGTTGAATAAAGTAGTTTTACCACAATTAGGGTTTCCTATAAAAGCAACATTAATATTATCACTCAATTTGATGTCACCCCTATCTCAATGCCCTCTGCAATTTTCTTCCCAAAAGCAAACCTAGAGCCTCTTATTTTTACAATAACAGCACCATATATCTTACGTTTTAGAACAACTATATCAACATTTTCAGTCATTCCAAGAATTTCTAGTCTTCTTTTAATAGCATAACTAAGATTTATATTTTTAACTGAATAAACGCAATTTTTTTCGCAATTAGCTAAATTCATCTATATACTCCTTAAATTCATTGTATTATCTGTTGTTAAGATAAGAATAAATTTCTCTTTTTCCTACACCTCTGTCTTTTGCAACCTGTTTCATAGCACTTTTGTTGTCCATACCTTGCTTTAAATATAAGTCCAAGTGTTCCTCAATCGACATACTTTCAAAAGACGCCTTTTTCTCCTCATTAATTTCGCTTATGTCAAGACCTTGTATAACAATTACAAATTCACCCTTTGGCTCATTTTCATCATAATACGCAATTATATCCTCAAACATACCTTTATTAACGTTTTCGTGTTTTTTGGTAAGTTCTTTAACAACTGCAATTTCTCTATTACCAAGTACAGCATAAAGTTCTGCAAGTGTCGCTTTCAAATGATGAGGTGCTTCATATAAAACCATTGTTCTGGTTTCTTTAGACAATCTTTCAAGAATGTCTTTTCTTTGTTTTTTTCCACTCGGCAAAAATCCCTCAAAACAATAACTTCTTGCCCCTATTCCAGAAAGCACAACAGCTGTAATAACTGCCGTTGGACCAGGAACGATAGTAACAGGAACGCCCTCTTCGTAACATAACTTGATAAGGTCTTCCCCTGGGTCAGAAATTCCCGGCATACCTGCATCGCTAACTAAAGCAATATTTTTACCACTTTTCAGCTCATTTATAAGTCTAGGACCTTTAACATCTTTGTTATGTTCGTGATAACTTGTTAAAGGTGTTTTTATTTCATAATGATTTAAAAGCTTAACCGTTTGTCTAGTATCTTCGGCTGCAATAATATCAGCATTTTTTAAAGTATTTATACATCTAAAAGTTATATCTTCAAGATTACCAATAGGCGTACCACAAACATAAAGCGTACCGTTCATATAACATCTTCCATTCGTATAATTATTTGTCTAAATGTTTTCATAGTTATTTAGTTATTTTATTCATAATAAATTTGATTTATTTCTTCTGTATATTCTCCAGAATTTTTGTATACAATAAGTGGTGTCATAACTTTAAGCATAGCTTTTCCACCTCTGACGCTTTCAATCAAAACCATATTAGGCTCCCTATCCTTATATGGCTGAACAAACCTAACCACTTTAGGCTCAAGCTTATATTTACGAAGCAACGAAAATATATCAACAAGCCTATGAGGTCTATGCACCATATAAAAGCGACCACCGAATTTAAGTAGTTTTGATGCTGATGAAATAACATCTTCAAGGTTACATAAAAGGCGAG
>CABVAP010000105.1 GCA_902496345.1 uncultured Eubacteriales bacterium | reverse complement strand
TTTTCAAAGGCTTGTGGGTGTGGGCAAAGCCCACGGTTTTAAAGGGGTGGTGGGACAAAGTCCCACGGTCTTAAAAAGGTCTTTACAACCCCTAATTTGCATTTTTAAAAAATTTTAAAAAATAGTGTTATTTTTGTGATTTGTGTGTTATACTAAAAAGTACATAGCGATTTTCAAAATAAAGTGCAAAAAATAAAAATACATAAAAGCGAGGTATCAAAATGATAGATAATGAAAGTGAAAGAATTGGAGATAATGACAAAGTCACAAACGTAACAGACGTGGAAAATGTGGCGAACGACTCCAATGAAAATCCAGATAAAAAAACAAAAAAACGTAGCCTTGGTAGAGAAATTTTTAGTTGGATTGTAACTATTGCAGGGGCTGTTGTTCTTGCATATCTTATAACAACTTTTGTTATAGTAAATGCTGTTGTTCCAACCGGCTCTATGCTTGATACAATAAAAGAACAGGACAGACTTGTTGCATTAAGACTTTCTTATGTGTTTGGTGAACCGGAAAGATATGATATAGCTGTTTTTAAATATCCAGATGATGAAAACACACTTTATATAAAAAGGGTTATTGGTTTGCCTGGTGAAAAAGTTACAATTAAAAAAGACGACAAGGGCGATACTAAAATTTATATTAACGATAGTACAGAGCCTCTTCGTGACGACTTTATAAAAGAACCTATGGAACTTTTGGGTAAAGATGAAAACGGCAATATTACTTATAATCAGGAACTTACTTATAATGTCCCTGAAGATTGCTACTTTATGCTTGGCGATAACAGAAATAACTCTAAAGATTCGAGATTTTGGGATTCAACTTACTATGTTCATAAAGATAAAATTTTGGGAAAGGCACTTTTTAAATATTTCCCTAGTATCGAATGGATTGATAACGTAAAAGAATGATGAAATTTTACTAAATAAATGATTGTTTGTCCTTAAATGTCAGTATTTTCTTTGATTATAAAAAATTAGTTGACATTTAATAAATTAAAGTATATTATATGCTTATAAAGGTTGTGTGGCTAGAATTTTTTTGATAAATCTACACATACTTATTTGATAATATTAAATTATAAAATATTTTCCTAGGAGGATATGTAAATGGCTGCTACAGTTACAAAAGATATGATTATTGCAGATATGATAAATATTGATAGAGGGATTATCGCTATCCTTATGAATGCAGGAATGCACTGCGTTGGCTGTCCATCAGCTCAGGGCGAAACTCTTGAAGAAGCTAGCTTTGTTCACGGTCTTAACGCTGATGAACTTGTTACTGAAATCAATAAATATCTTGAAACAAAATAATTGATTTAAAAATAAAGTAAATTACTACATTAAGTGGTTGAATTTACCTATATTTCAGTTTGGATTTAATCATTGCTAAAATTAAGCATCTGATGCTATTTATTATTTGTATTTTTTGTTTTACAAGAAATGCAAATGATGTTTTACAATTTAACTTAATATTTGTTCTTCGGGGCAGGGTGAAATTCCCTATCGGCAGTAAAGCCTGCGAGCCTTTTTAGGTATGATTTGGTGAAATTCCAAAGCCGACAGTTATAGTCTGGACGAGAGAAGAAAAAACGCAATATCTAGCTTGTTTTAGGTGTTGCTATTTTGTGAACGCAAAGCCCCAATTTTATTTGGGGCTTTTTTTTACAAATATCGCCTTGAAGATTAGATTTATAACTACAATCTTTCAATCTTTTAAAGGGGGCAAATTTATGAACCAATATGAAAAGTATATGCAAATGGCTCTTGACCTAGCTAAAAAGGGTGTTGGCAAAACTAATCCTAATCCTATGGTCGGTGCTGTAATCGTTAAAGACGGCATAGTCATAAGCACAGGTTATCACGAAAAATATGGCGAATTTCACGCTGAAAGAAACGCAATTTTAAATTGCAAAGAAGATATGACAGGGGCTGAAATTTATGTAACACTTGAACCTTGTTGTCATTATGGAAAAACACCACCTTGTACAGAAATTATTATAGAAAGTGGAATCAAAAAAGTTATAGTTGGCTGTATAGATGATAATCCGATTGTTGAAAACAAAGGAATACAGATTCTAAGGGACGCCGGAATTGAAGTTATAACGGGTGTTCTTGAAGATGAATGCAGAAAGTTAAATGAAATCTTTTTTCACTATATAACGCATAAAACACCTTTTGTTATAATGAAATATGCTATGACGGCAGACGGAAAAATCGCAACAAGAACAGGTCATTCAAGGTGGATAACAGGCGAGGTTGCCAGAAAACATACTCACGAAACAAGAAACAGAGTAAGTGGCATAATGGTCGGTATAGGTACAGTTCTTGCTGATGACCCAATGTTAAACTGTAGAATTGAAAACGGAACTAATCCAACGAGAATAATATGTGACTCAACGCTTAAAATTCCACTTGACTGTAACATAGTTAAAACTGCAAATGAAATCCCAACTATAATAGCTACCGGAAATAATTACGATAAAGAAAAGAAAAAATTACTTGAAGATAAAAATATAAAAATAATAACAACATCAAAAGAAAAGACAGATTTAAAAGAACTTATGAAAATTTTAGGTGAAGAAAAGATAGACAGCGTATTGCTTGAGGGTGGTGGTACACTAAATTATACTGCCCTTGAACTTGGGATAGTGAACAAAGTTCAATGTTATATTGCACCTAAAATTTTTGGAGGAGCAACGGCAAAAACTCCTGTTGAGGGTTTTGGTGTTGAAACAGCTGACAAATGTTTCTCTTTAGAGCTTGAAAGAACAGAAATGCTTGGAGATGACTTATTTATAGAATACAACGTAAAGGGGTGAAACTATGTTTACAGGGATAATTGAAGAAATCGGAAAAATAAAAAATATACGCCACGGAAGTCTTTCGTCAATAATAACTGTTGAAGCTAATACCGTTACAAAAGGAACAAATTTAGGCGATAGCATAGCAGTAAATGGTGTATGCCTCACTGTTGTAAAAATTTCTGATAACTTTTTTGATGCCGATGTAATGGCAGAAACTCTTAGACACTCAAATTTACGTTCTATACAAAAAGGTGACCTTGTAAATTTAGAAAGAGCTATGAGCGCAAACGGGCGATTTGGTGGGCATATCGTTGCAGGTCACGTTGATAACATCGGAAAAATATCAAATCTAAAAAAAGAGGATAATGCTGTTTGGGTAACTATCGAATGTAGCTCTGACCTTTTAAAGTATATTGTTTACAAAGGTTCTGTCGCACTTGACGGTATAAGCCTAACTGTTGCCGATGTAACAGAAAATAGCTTTTCTGTTTCGGTAATTCCTCATACAAAACAAGAAACAACTCTTTTAACTAAAAATATTGGTGATGAAATAAATATTGAATGTGACGTTATAGGCAAATACGTTGAAAATATGCTGAAATTTAAGGAAAAAGATAATAAACATAAAAGCAATATAAATATGGGCTTCTTGTCCGAAAATGGATTTATTTAATAAATAAAATAATCTACCAACCTTTTTGGAAGTTACTTAGATTATACAACATAAAATTTTACCTCAATTAGGTACTTAAAATGCAAATGATTTTTTTATAACTTACTTTGCGAATGGTAAGAAAGGATATGATGAAATGGGAAAATTTAATACAATACCAGAGGCAATCGAAGATATTAAAAATGGTAAAATGATAATCGTTATTGATGACGAAAACAGGGAAAACGAGGGAGATATTATTGTTGCTGCTGAAAAAGCTACACCTGATGTAATTAACTTTATGGCAAGCCACGCAAAAGGTTTGATATGTATGCCAGTTGAACAAGAAATCCTTGACAGATTAAATATTCCACAGATGGTTGAACACAACACAGATAACCACGAAACAGCCTTTACTGTATCAATTGATTATAAAGATACAACAACAGGTATTTCAGCTTATGAACGTTCACAAACAATTATGAAAGCTGTAAGCGACGATGTAAAAGGTTCAGATTTTCGCAGACCTGGTCACGTATTTCCTCTTGCTGCTAAAAAAGGTGGCGTTCTTGAGAGAACAGGCCACACAGAGGCAGCCGTTGACCTTGCAAAACTTGCCGGATTAAAACCAGCAGGAGCAATTTGCGAAATTATGAAAGATGACGGAACAATGGCAAGAGTTCCAGACCTTTTAGAATTTTCCGAAAAATATGGTATAAAAATTATTACAATTGAGGACCTTATCGCATACAGAATACAGTCCGAAAAATTTGTTGAGTGTGCAGCTAAAGCTAAAATGCCTACAAGATATGGCGATTTTACAATCTATGGCTATGTAAATAAATTAAATGGTGAACACCACGTTGCACTTGTAAAAGGCGATATAACAGACGGTAAACCTGTTCTTTGCCGTGTACACTCTGAATGTTTAACTGGTGACGCATTGGGTTCTGCTAGATGTGACTGTGGCGAACAATATGACGCAGCTATGAAACAGATTGCAAAAGAGGGAAGAGGCGTTCTCCTCTATATGCGTCAAGAGGGTAGGGGCATAGGTCTTATAAATAAATTAAAGGCTTATGAACTTCAAGACCAAGGTTATGACACAGTTGAGGCAAATGTGAAATTAGGTTTTGCTCCAGACCTTAGAGATTATGGTATTGGTGCTCAAATTCTTGCTGATTTGGGAATAAAAGAATTACGACTTATGACAAACAACCCTAAAAAAATCTCTGGATTAAAAGGCTATGGACTTGAAATAGTTGAAAGAGTTCCTATTGAAATGTCACCAAAACCAACAGACGAATTTTATTTAAAAACAAAAAAAGAAAAAATGGACCACATACTTAACTTATAATAGTTTATAATAGAAAATTTGATAATATAATAATACTTAAATTAGGAGGATTTTTACTATGAAAATTTTAGAAGGAAATATGATAGCAAACGGAGCAAAAATCGCAATTGTAGCGTCAAGATTTAACGAATTTATAACATCAAAGCTTATATCTGGTGCTGTGGACGGATTGAAACGTCACGGTGTGGACGATGATGACATTTCTCTTGCTTGGGTACCGGGTGCATTTGAAATTCCTTTAATTGCTAAAAAACTTGCAAGCTCAAAAAAATATGATGCTGTAATTTGTCTTGGTGCTGTAATTAGAGGTGCAACATCTCACTATGATTATGTTTGTAATGAAGTTTCTAAAGGTATTGCTTCTGTTTCTCTTGAAACTGGTGTACCTGTGCTTTTCGGTGTCGTTACAACTGAAAACATTGAACAGGCAATCGAAAGAGCTGGTACAAAAGCTGGTAACAAAGGTTATGATTGTGCATTATCTGCAATTGAAATGATAAATCTTTCTAAAAATATCTAAAAATATTTTTAGTTATTTAGAAGTGAAGACCGTGGCAAATACCACGGTATTTACTTTTGAATGTTTATAAAATTTGTTAGAAAATTTTTTTGGCTACAATAAGGCATAAAGAAGAAAGGAAACAAAGTTTCCGACAAAAGTTTTTGTTTAGCTTTTTTCAATGGGCATATAGGCATAAGGTACTGATTATGAGCTTGCACAAGTCAAAACAAAAATGGTTTAATTTTGTTTTGACGTAAGCGAATATGCTGTTGTCCAAACGCCCTAAGGTATTAGGTTTTATAATGGCTTTTGCTATTGCTATGTACTTATAAACCAACGCTAATAGTAAGAGCCTTGTCGATTTTTTTCATAAGTTCAATGTCTATATGTCCGATTTTTTCACGAAGTCGCCTTTTGTCTATAGTCCTGATTTGCTCTAGTAACACAACAGAGTCTTTAACAAGTGAATATTTTTGACTTTCAATCTCGATATGTGTTGGAAGTTTTGCCTTGTTGATTTGTGATGTTATAGCAGCACAGATTACCGTTGGACTGTATCTGTTTCCTACATCGTTTTGAATAATCAAAACGGGTCTAACTCCCCCTTGTTCAGACCCAACAACAGGACTTAAATCTGCATAAAAAATATCTCCCCTTTTAACAGCCATTAATCTCACCTCCATAAATATTCTTTCATAGAATATTATCTTCAGTAAGACTAAAAAATATACTCATCTACCAAAAAAAGTATTTTTGAAATGTTCAAGTTGAATCTTTAAGCTTTAGAAAAGGGTATTAACGAATATAGTTGATTGTCTTTAAACTTTCGCCATTTCTGATATAAACTCTTGGAACTCTCTTTCCAACGTTGCAAAGTACTTCATAGCTTATAGTTCCTTGAATTTCGGCTATATCATCAGCTGTAATTGAAATATCGCCGTCTTGCCCCATAAGTATAACTGTATCACCTGCTTTTACATCGTCAATATCAGAAATATCAACCATAAACTGGTCCATACATACATTTCCGATAACAGGTGCTTTTTTACCCTTTATTATTACAAACGCTTTGTTGCTCATTGTTCTTGAATAGCCGTCAGCATACCCAACAGGAATAGTCGCAACAACTGTTTCTTTCGTTGTGAAATATGTTCTTCCATAACCTATGCTTGTTCCATCTGGAACAGTTTTTACAAAGCTTACATTTGTCTTTATGCTCATACAAGGTTTGAGATTAAGATTTTTTTCCACCTCTGTAGATGGATAAAGACCATAAAGGATAATTCCCTCCCTAACCATATCAAGTTTTAAATCTGGTAAATCAAGTATAGCTCCACTATTCGCTGCGTGCTTGATAATTTTTTTGTTTATCCTCTTTTCAACATTTTCGGTCATATATGTAAATCTTTTATATTGTTCAAATGTAAATGTTTTGTCCTTTTCGTCAGCAGTCGCAAAGTGGGTGTAAATACCTGTTATGTTTATATTAGGTAACTTAGAAATTTCATATATGGTCTGTATGCTTTCTTCGCTTGGCATAAAACCTATTCTACCCATTCCACTATCTATTTTTATATGTACATCGACTGTTTTATTAAGTTTTACGCCAGCATCTGAAAATTCTTTCGCCATTGCATAAGAAAAAATAGTCTGTGTAAGTCCATTTAAAATAACTTCGTCAACTCTCGCTTCTGGTGTATATCCAAGCAAAAGAACAGGCACAAATATACTGTGTTTTCTCAACTGTATACCCTCGTCACAAGTCGCAACCCCAAGCCAGTTTGCTCCATTATAAAGTGCCACCTTACTGACTTCGACAGCTCCGTGACCATACGCATCTGCCTTTACAACTGCAAGAAGTTTTGTTTCCTCTCCTATTCTTTTTCTAACCTCTCTAACGTTATTTGCTATGTTATCAAGATTAATTTCGGCGATAACTCTTTGATATTCAGCCATTTTAAATTCCTCCTTAGTATTTACTTATGTCAAAAATATCTTCGGAAAATTTCTCATTAAATTTAAAATCAAAAAATTCGGCGATAAATATAGGCTTGTTTTCATCATTATATGTTTCAAGTTTAACGGGAACTTTTTCGTTGCTGTCAATCCACAGCGTTTGTTTTGCAAAATATTTTCCGTAATTTGGCTCGGCAGAAAGCACAAGATAGTTTTTTCCATCTTTAAAAATTTCATTTTGTGTAGAGTTTGAGCCATTTAAGTAGTTTTTCATAAACTCTGATATGAATACTTTATTTTTTCCCTCAAAGTCTGGATTAGCTCCAACGATAGAAATTTTACTTTCCACATTAGTATTATATTGCCATAATCCTTTTCCGTCAAATAAAATAATGTTTCCCGTTAAAATTTTAGGTTGTTCGGTTTTTATTCGGTATCTACCGTCTTTTTGCCACGCTATATTGACGTAATAGTCATTTGAGCCATTATTTGAAACAACTTTTATTTTTGCACCACAAGAGTAGCTTTCGATGTTTATTAGCTCCTCTTTTATATCGGTCGTTTTTTCACTTGGGTCACCCTCTGTCTGACAGGAGCAAACTGTAAAAATAATTGTAAAGCAGACGAAACAAACAAAAATAGTTTTTCTCATAAAACCACCTAAACGATTTATATTTATATATATGCTGTATCTTTTGAAAATTTACAACTAGAATAGAGATTGTAAAATTGGGGTTTGTCGATTAAGACCGTGGGGCTTTGCCCCACCACCCTACTAGCTTTTTGAAAAAAGCTAGGCAAAAACTTTTGTCGGAAACTACGTTTCCTGTCTTGTTGTCGACTAAAGGTGGCTAATTTAAGGCTTTTGCAAAAGC
>CABVAP010000104.1 GCA_902496345.1 uncultured Eubacteriales bacterium | reverse complement strand
CACCTCAATAGAGCTACCTTATATAAGGTGGCTCTATTTTCATATGTTTTTCATTGTTTGCATAATTTGTGATATAATATACATAAAATTATATTGATGCAGGGATTACTTCTTATCTACAATTTTGTATTATTTATTGGTATTTTGGGGGAAATATTATGGATAATAATGGAGAAAAAAGATTTATTGTAGGAGATATTGCTGTTTTCTTAATGGCTGCCATTAGTGTAGTTTGGCCGATTATGCTTATTGGGGTTGCAATATTGTTACTTGCTAGATATCATCGATGGGCGATGGTTGAAAATGAAATTTACAAAGAGCATATTTTGAATCAAACTCTTATTCAGAATATAGAAGCCAATCAATCAAAATTGGCTACATTGGAAGAGACTATTGAAAGAGAAAAGGCCAAAATAGAGCATGATATTGAAGCACGTATTAGTGAAAAGAGTACTGAGCTTAATCAGTTGTCCTCTGAAATATCAAAAGTTAAAAAGGAACTAAAAAATAAAAAGCTAGAGGTTGAAAATCTAGAGCCTTTAGTAACAGTAGTTAATATAGATACGGAAGGACTTGAACTTGCTACATCTCAGGAACTAAAAAATATATTATCTAAATATAAGTTAGAAGAAGCTGAATTAGTAAAAAATAATACAGCTGTAGATGCGCTTATTAACGATGATAAAAAGTTTGTAAATAATCAAATACGTCAGATTTTACGTTCATTTAATGCTGAATGTGATTTAGCTATATCGAATGTTACACTTAAAAATATTGATACTATGAGGAGTAAAATCCTAAGATCCTATGAAACTCTAAATAAAATTTATAAATCTGATGGAGTACAAATTACAAAAGATTTTCTTGAAAATAAGTTACAACAATTAATTACAGCTCACGCATATCAAGAAAAGTTAGAGGATGAGCGAGAACAAAAGAGAATTATACAAGAACAATTAAAAGAAGAAGAAAAAGTCCGTCGTGAAATTGAACGTGAAAAAGCAAAAATTGAGAAAGATGAAACTCAATTTAAAAATGAAATTTCTAAGCTAATGAAATACTTACAAAAGACTGATAATGAAGTAGAAAAGACCTTATACATTGATAAGATTAAAGAATGTGAAGAAAAACTTTCTGAGCTTGAAACTGTTAAATCTGATGTATTAAATCGAGAAAAGAATACACGTGCTGGTTTTGTTTATATTATCTCTAATATTGGCTCATTTGGGGAAAATATTTTTAAAATTGGTATGACTAGACGTCTTGAACCTATGGATAGAATTAAGGAATTAAGTAGTGCATCTGTCCCATTTGAATTTGATGTTCATGCATTAATCTTTTCAGATGATGCACCTACCTTAGAATCAATTTTACATAACACCTTTAGAGAATATGAGGTAAATAAAGTAAATCATAGAAAAGAATTTTTCTCTATTCCACTTGATAAAATTGAAAAAGTTGTGACAGAACATCATAATGCAACTGTACAATGGACTTATGATGCGGCTGCAGAAGAATATAGAGAATCTCTAGCTCAATAAGATATTTTGGAAAAATTAATTATTATAAAAAGCTCTACAATAAAAGTTTATACTTATGTAGAGCTTTTATTTATAGCATTATGATTTTTGGAGAGACCTATGAATGATCAACAAATATTATCAGTAATTAAGGATTATATTCAGAATCGTAGCATTAACCAAGCCTTGATGATTACTGGCGAATGGGGATGTGGCAAAAGTTATTTTGTAAAAAATAGTGTAAAAGAATATTTACGTAAAAATGGAATTTTAGATAATAAAAACTATATAGTATTTTCCTTATATGGGATTAATAATTTAGTTGACTTTAAAACTTCATTCTACGACGAAATTTTTATTAATCAATATTTAGGAGAGTCTAATAAGGCACGAAAAACAAAAAATATTTGTGAACGACTATTTAATTCTGTTTCTAGTACAATTGATACGAGTGCTATTGGAATACCAGTAAAGATAAATTTAGCCGAATTAATACATAAGAGTGATCTTGTACAATTAGAGAATTGTATTTTTGTATTTGATGATATTGAACGTTGTGAATTATCTGCTACTGAGTTATGGGGCTTTATAAATAAGTTGACAGAGAATAGGGGGATTCCTGTAATTACTGTTGCAAATGAGAGTAAAATTTTGGAGAAAGATTTAGAAAATGACAATTATAAAATAGAGAAAGAGAAGGCTGTTTATTGTACCCTTGCATTTTCTTATGAAATAGCTAATATTTTTGATGAGTTAGTAAATGAATATGAAGAAAAAGATATCAGGGAATATATATCAAGTAATAAAAAAATTATATTAGAGGAAATTTTTAGACGACAGCCTAATAATATTAGGACTCTAAAATTTGTGTTAGTAGTTTTAGTTAATTTATTGAGAGAAATTTATAACTTGGAAGCTAAGTCTTTTCTAGAACATAGTGAACTGTATAATAAATTCTTAAAATACATTGTCTTAAGAGCTATACAATATAAAGTTAATCCAAAAATAGAGACTAATTGGGGAAAAAATGATTTTGGCTTCATTTATAGGTCAGATGATAATGATGATGATGCTAAGGAATTAATATGGGGATTTAAATTTATAGATACTTATATTAATACTACATATTTAGATATAGAATTACTAAAGCTCACTTATAAAAATGAATTGGAGCTGTATGAAAGTAAATCCTTAGCTTTTAATAGATTATTTGATTGGGCACAATTAAATGATGAGTGTGTTTGTCGATTGCTAGATAAACTTAAAGATGAATTAATAAATAATAAATATAATGTTTCTATGATACCTAATATTTTATGGCGTATAGCATCAATAAAGTATTACACAAAGCTTGAATATGATTATGATAAATTTATTGAAGATATCAAAGTAATAATAAAAGATGATTCAATAACAACTAAAGATATATTGTTAAATCAATATAAAATAGATCCTGTATATAAAATATATGAAGTTTTGAGTACTCCATTAATTGAAATTGCTGAAGAAAACTATAAGCAGTCTTTAGAGCGATTATTTCTCTATAAGCGCTTATCAAATCCTAATATTTTAGGTTTAGATATTTTAAAATATATAAAAGATAATTTAGAGGAATACTATACTGAAAGAAGATTTGCTCCATTTTTAGGGGAAATAGAGGAGATTCATAAGTATTTCTTAAAAGCTAATGAAAGTGATATTGATAATTTTAGACACATTATTAGATTGGTGTATTTACAAATTTCTAATATTAATACAATTCTTGAAGCTGATGTAGAATATTTAGAACAGCTTTTAGTAATAGTAAAAGAGAAAGTTGAAGATAAAAAGAATGGAGCAATTATGAATTTTAATATAAATTGCTTGCAAAAAGATTTAGAATTGGCAATAAAAGCACTAAAAGAGAAAGAGAATAAATAATTTATAAGCCGCTTAACTTAAATGCTAAGCGGTATTTTTATATAAGATTTAAGGATTTTGAATTTTTATATGCGTAATATCTGCCTCCTCTTTCTTGTTAGAGTATAAGTGTAGAGTTATCGTTTTACCTAGTTTGTTGTTGAGCGAGGTGGCATGTATGGACGTTTTAGTTAAATCTCAGCTTGATAATATTGTTTCATCTTAAATTGGTAAGCGAATTATGATGGTTGTGTCTAGTCAGTTTGTAGGGCAAGGTGCTGATGCGGAGGAACAAACTAGTCCTTTGACTAGTAATAGGGAAAGGGGATGTTGTTTAGCTACTAATACCCCAGCAGTAGTAAGTTTGCCTTATTCTTATATGACAAGCTGTGATTGGTGTCGTCATCATATATACGATATGGGCTTGCAGGTGATGAATCTTATAATATGGAGCTTATCTGCTGGAGTACTAATTGCTTATAGGATGTGTAAGAGGCAGCAGTGTGGTACGTACAGAAATATGGAGTTCAATAGGTGTTGTTTATTTTCTTAAAAGGTAAGGCTAAAATCTGGAATTATGAGGGCTCTAGGATTGTAGGATACCATAAGCTCAGACCGTGTCACGCGGAGCATATTGAGTTATATGGATAAATACTTATGGACAACTAAAATAAATATTGATAGTGACATATTGATGAGAAAAATTATATTTTCTTTTAACAAAGAGAAGTGAATAGTTCAGGGAGTTAGTATGAATATTGAAGCGCTCAAAGAATTTTTACACCAAATTAGTGTACCTAAAAGTTCATATAACATTGATAATGATGGAAGCGTCATTACACCTAGGACTATTGTTATAGAATGAGTTTCCAATAGACTTTCTGTATACTGGACAGAACGTAAGGAAGTATACGAACAACGTTATTTTGAAGATGAGGCTGAAGCTGTTTCATACTTTTTATTTTTGATTGAAGGTAGCTCTACTTATGCAACATAGTCATTTTTTAATTCTTCATGAATGTGTTATTGTTATGTTTGTAATGACTTAGTTGCACTATATGTCTTTCAGAGGCATCAAAAGTGATCTAACAGATTATGTATATTGTTAAATTTATCATTAGTTTTATTAGAATATAGAAACGTATTAAATGGTAATAATCTAGTATGTTTCTTTGGATATGAATATGGTTCAATCAATAGAGCGTGGTATAGAGATACTCAAGTTATTAGAGACAGGCCCGCTTGGTGTGACCGAGTTGGCGAATGCGACGGCGTTGCCCAAGGCTACTGTCCATCGGTTGCTCAAGACCTTTGAAGCTCATCATTGGGTTGAGTTTAATAGGGACAAGAAGTATCAGTTGTCTTGGGGCATTTTGCCGATGGCAAAGTCTTTTCTTACGTCCTTGGAGGTGCGGGCCATTGCGCAGCCCTACATGGTATCCATTCGGGATCAGTTGCAGCAGTCCGTGAATTTGTTCTTGGCGCAAGGCAATTATCGCATATGTATCGAGCGCGTTGCGGCGGACAAGCCATTGCGTCACGACATCAAGATCGGTACGGTGTATCCTATCTTTAAAGGGGCGGCAGGCAAGATTTTCGGTGCCTATATGGCGGACTTCAAGGATACTGATATGAGTGCTGGTGAAAGCGCCCAAATTCGTCATGATGGTTATGTGGTGACTCGCGGCAATCGAGTACCTGATGCGGCATCCGTCGCAGTGCCTATCTTCTCCTTTGGTAATAAGCTTGAAGCGGTGATGACTATCTCTGGTCCTATAGGGGACTACACGGAAGAGCATGTCAAAGAGTATCTATCAGTCATGATGGAATTAGGTCAAACCATTTCCAAACAAATGGGAGCGACCTTATAAATTTATTTTTTTACTTGATTTATGGAATGACGTTCCGTTATGCGGAACAAATATTAGTGTATTAATAGACTAATAATAGATAGATAGATAAAAAATAGGTTATTAGATACAGGTTTTTTGAGGCTTGTATTTGTAGTTATATGAATTTATGTTTTTATAGTGTGTATGTTGGAGGTAGAAATGAGTCAGCTTTTACAAGAGATTGAAGCATTAAGAAAGCCCATGAAGGAGTTAAACGATTTCATTTTCGATCATCCTGAGCTCGGAAATGAAGAGTTTAAAGCCCATGAGTTGTTGACGAATTTATTAGAGAAGGAAGGGTTCACCGTTGACCGTGAGGTGAGTGGTCTTAAAACGGCGTTTAGAGCGGTATACCACGTAAACGGTGGCGGCCCTAAAATCGGTTTGCTTTGCGAGTACGATGCCCTTGAAGGCTTGGGACATGCGTGTGGTCATAATTTGCAAGGTCCATCTATCTGCACGGCGGCAATCGCTTTGAAACGCACGTTGCAAGCACCTTGTACCTTGGTTGTGTACGGTACGCCTGCAGAGGAAACGGCGAGCGGCAAGCTCGTTATGGCCCGCGAAGGCGTGTTTGACGATTTAGACCTTGCTTTCATGATGCACGGTAGCGATACGACGACGGTAGACGGCAAGTCTTTGGCGCTAAATCTCGTTAATATCAAGTTCCACGGCAAGTCTGCTCACGCGGCGATTGCCCCAGAGAAGGGTATCAGCGCGTTAGATGCGGTGTTGTTGTTCTTTAACGGCATGGAGTACTTGCGCGAGCACGTACCGACTGAGGTTCGCATGCACGGCATTATCACTGACGGTGGCAAAGCCGCGAACATCGTACCTGATTATGCGTGTACCCAATGGTATATTCGTTCCTCTAGTCGCATTCGTCTCGACGAGGTTGTGGCTCGTGTGAAAGACGTGGCGCAAGGTGCGGCTTTACAGGTGGGCGCTACGATGGAATGGGAAGAGGTTAAGGCGTACGACAACAAAGTCAATGTACAGACCTTGAACGATATACTTTTAAAAAATGCAGAAAAGGTAGGTGCCCCAGAGATTTCCGAGCCTCGTAAGGTGACAGGATCCACCGATTTCTCTAGTGTTACGTTCCGCGTGCCAGGTGCATGCTTGCGTGTGAAATTCGTAGGTAAGGGTGTGACGAGTCATTCTCAAGAATGGTTAGATAATGGTAAAAGCCAACTCGCAGAGGATGCTATCATGTATGGCGCGAAGGGCATAGCTTTATCCGTGGAGGAAATCCTTGAAACACCGGGCTTGCTAGAAAAAATCCAAGAGGATTTCAAACAAGCAAAGGAAAACTTTTAAGTATTGTGTTGTGAATGGAGGGAACATGTATGAATTTATTAGTTTGTTTATTGGTTATAGCCATAACGGGAACACTGGTTATTAAGAAGTTTAAAGCACAAACTGTATTGTTATTGGGCGGTCTCATTATGATGTTTGCCGCGTACTTGCTTGGCTATACAACATCTTTTGTAGAAGCAAAAAAGGCTACAGGGGTTCTTTTCTTTGATGCATTTGAATTTATTAATATTACTACTGCTAAAGATGCGGCGAACCTTGGCCTCATGATCATGACTTGTACTGGTTTCGCGAAGTACATGGACCACATTGGTGCTAGCTCTCGCCTTGTTGTAACAGCCATTAAACCACTTGGTAAAATGAAATCTGCATACCTAGTAATGGCGCTTACATTTATTCTAAATATGTTCATGTCCCTTGTAATTCCAAGTGCTTCTGGCCTTGCAATGCTTATGATGGTGACAATCTTCCCAATTCTTGTACGCTTAGGTGTTAGTCCTGTAGGTGCTGCAGCGGCTGTTGCTACAGGTCACTTGCTCGACATCGGTCCTGCCTCTGCCACTACATTGCTCGTATCCAAAACAGTAAACATGCCTGTTCATGAGTACTTTGTAGATTATCAGTTGAAAGTATATATTATCTGTGGTTTAATGGCTGCTATTGCTCATTTCGTATGGCAAAAATACTTGGATAAAAAGTCTGGCCATGTTCCTACGGAATATGTGGAGGCTCATAAATCTGATGACCTCGAAGTTGGTCCATTACCATATATATTCTTACCATTGTTGCCATTAATCTTTATCCTTGGCTTCAGTGAATATGGTATTCAAGGTGTTAAGATGAATGTAAACCTTGCGATGTTCCTTAGTTTGTTTATCGCCATGGGTTGTGAACTTATCCGTCATCGCGACTTCCGTAAAATGGCGGCTAGCATCCAAACCTTCTTCAAAGGTATGGGCGACCAATTTGCTAACACTGTAACATTGATTGTTGCAGGTGAAACGTTTGCTTTCGGATTAACTTCTTTGGGCATCGTAAAAGAATTCGTTGCTGCTATCCAAGGCCTTGCTATTTCTGCTGATGTAGTAGGTGTTATTGTATCTACAATTATTACAGGTTTAAGTATCGTAATGGGCTCTGGCGTTGCATCTATGTTTGCATTTGCTCCATTGGTTCCAAATTTTGCAGCTGACCTAGGTGGTAATGCGACAACAATCCTTCTCGGTATGCAAAATGCAGCGAGCGTAGGCCGCCTACTCAGCCCAATTAGTGCCGTTATGATTGCTGTAGCTGGTATTGCAAATATCTCTAGCTTCGACCTTGTAAAACGTACAAGTGTGCCTGTAATCGTTACCTTCATTACAAGTACAATTGCTATCTGGATTATTCACTAATTTGAAGTTGGTAATTTATAAATAAATAAGAAAATAGATAAAGGCTCTACCTTATTTTGAACCGCACCCCAAAAATTGTGTCCAATTTTGGGGTGCAGTTCATTGGTTTAATTCTCTAGGAGTTTTTCTTATATTTATCTATATATCCCTATTATTCGTTCCTTATTGTATCGTATATTAGTTC
>CABVAP010000103.1 GCA_902496345.1 uncultured Eubacteriales bacterium | reverse complement strand
TAATTTGCAAAAAATCGTTGATTTTTTGCAAGGCTGTCGACTTTATCGACAGCCCGAAACCATTGTATGAATTACATATAATCCATATAATGGTTTTTTTAGTTTGCCCAAAGATTGAATTTTAATTTTAAAATTGTATAAATTAAAATTAGGGCAAAAAAAATCGCCCTTTAAAAAACATTTTAAAAGGGCATTTTTTCTATTATTTTGGAAAATAATAAGGAGAAAAAGGAGAATGTTTGGATATTATTTTAAAAATATTATAAGGCGGGAACATTCTTAAAATAACCCAAAATAAAACAAACAATGTATATAATAAAAATTTTAATATATCACATAAAATATGTTATCATTAAATCTTGTTTTTGTCAAGTATTAATAAATAATTTTTTTATAAAAACGCAAAATGATATATAAGTGCATAATCAAAAGTGGTAAATATATCATTTTTTAGACAAAAATGACGATAGAATAAAAAATAATAACTTATAAGGAGTTTAATTATATGGAGAAATTTATAATTGAAAAAAGTGGGCCATTAAACGGAGAAGTTTTTATAGACGGAGCAAAAAATTCAGTTTTGCCGATAATTGCCTCAACTATCCTTACTGGCGAGAAGTGTATAATTGAGAATATTCCTTATTTAACAGATGTAGAGATTATGTTGCAAATACTTGGTGTACTTGGTGCAGAATATGAAGTGTTTGAGAGAGAAAAAAGGGTCATTATAAATTGCAATAAAATAATTAACACAACTCTACCGTATGAATTAGTAAAAAAAATTCGTGCATCATTTTTAATTGCAGGCCCTTTACTTGCGAGGTTTGGAAAAGTAAAAATACAAATGCCAGGTGGTTGTAACATTGGGATAAGACCAATTGATTTACATTTAAAAGGCTTTGGGCTTTTGGGGGCGAGCATAAGTCAGGAACACGGAAACATAACAATAACGACAAAAAAGTTAAAAGGTAGCAATATATATTTAGATTTTCCAAGCGTTGGAGCAACCGAAAATATAATTATGTCGGCCGTCATTGCAGAGGGCGAAACAAACATTTCAAATTGTTCCGTTGAGCCAGAAATTATAGACCTTGCCGATTTTCTAAATAAAATGGGAGCAAAAATAGAGGGAGCAGGAACAGACAACATAAAAATAACAGGGGTCAAAAAACTTCTTGGAACAAGTCACAGAATTATCCCAGACAGGATTGAGGCAGGAACATTTATGATAGGTGCAGTCATAACAAAGGGAAAACTACTTATAAAGGACATAATACCAGAGCATCTCACACCAATAATTGCAAAATTAAGGGATATGAATGTCACCGTAAACATATTTGAAAAAGGTAAAAATTCTATATACAATAATGCAGACATAGAAATTTTTTCAAAAAATGCTCTAAACAATACAGATATAAAAACCTTACCCTTTCCAGGATTTCCAACGGATATGCAAGCACAATTTATGGCACTTATGGCAATAACGGAGGGGACAGGAATTATAAACGAAACAATTTTTGAAAACAGGTTTATGCACGCTGGCGAGCTAAACAGAATGGGGGCAAACATTAAGATTGAGTCAAAAAGTGCGATTATAAAGGGAGTAAAAAAACTAACAGGAACACAAGTCAAAGCAACCGATTTAAGAGCTGGGGCAGCTTTAATATTATCGGCACTTATTGCAGAGGGCGAAACAGAAATAAGCGACATATACCACATTGAAAGAGGCTACTACCACATTGAAGAAAAGCTACAAGCTTTAGGGGCAAAAATAAAAAAAATATAAAAAACTGTTTTAAAACCGTGACTTTGCCTCATCTCTCTTTTTAAACCGTGGGTTTTGCCCACTCCCACAACCTTTCTTTCGTGAAAGCTTGCCAAAGAACTTTGTCGGAAACTTCGTTTCCTTATGCTCCGTTGGCTTATGTATGCAAAAATAAAGTTTCCGACAAATCCCTTTTTTAACCATACAACTAATACGACACCTTAAATTTTTATTAGTTTACCCAACCACGTCGTAAATAACATCAGCCAGCAAGTCAACAGCGTTAAAAACTTCCTCTTTGGTATTATTTTGAGCGCCGATTTCAATAAGCGTTGATTTTGGCATAAAGTGCAAGCTATACCTGTAAGCGTTTACGTAAATCCCTCTAATAAAGTTTGGATATTTTTCTTTAGCCTTTGAGGCAAGGTTAAAACTAAAAGCTAAGTTTGATTGAACATAAGGGTTTGTTAGTCCCTCTGTTTCTTGCAATTTTCCGTCTTTTAAAATTCGGCAAATTCCATTAAAAAACATAATTTTGGCAACTTGTTTTCCGTTTATATTAGTAACAAGCTTTTTACTTTCATCAATTCCGTCCCTATGTAAATCAATCACAATTTCAATAGAAGGATTGTCAGCAAGTATTTTGCGTATAGGTGCCTCCATTCTTTCATAAGCACCCAAGATTTTTGTTTTGCCGTCAACAACGTCAAACCTGTCTGTGTTGTGTATACACTTTATGCCCTTTTCTTCAAGCCTTTGTTTCAGCCTTTCACCGGCACCAACTATACCGTCATAAAGATTGTTTGTATCGCTGTCTTTAAACATTTCGTGAGAATGTGTATGAAAAATAAGCACCTTTGGAAAATTTCCATTAGGTTTTATTTTTAAATCTGTCGAAACAAACTTGTCAACATCAAAATAATCTTTTGTCATCATAGTTCTACCGTCAACAATATAAAAATTCTTTCTAAGCTCTGAAATATTTCTAAGTTTAGATATATCGATTTTTCCGTTGTTTGCAACTTGACCATCATATATGGTAATGTCGTTTTTTCCAGCCACTTCAATCTCTTGATATGACTCATTATAAACGTCTACACTTTCGGCATATTCATTTTGATTATCACTATAAAACTTGCTTGTCTGAAAATTGTATTTAGGGACGCTATCGTATAAGAACATTTCTCCAAGCACGAAATAATTACCAAAAAACATTTGAAATAATATAAACCCTACGAACGAAAAAAAGATAGATACTTTTAATATTTTAAATATCTTTTTTTTGTTTCGTAAATTTTTCATAATAAGCTCCCCCACTTTCCAAATAAAAAAACAAATAAAATAACGAATAGACCAAATACATATAATTAATATATGTAGATACATATTTGTGTATGAAATAAAAAAAGAGCCATCGCATATTGTAATGTATGCGATAGCTCAATAATTCAAATTTGTTTAAATTTATTTAGTTTTAGCACTTCCCCAGATTTTTTCTTCATTGTCACTTACAGAAACAAGGTAATCAATAATCTTAATGGCGAATATAAGGACATAAACAAAAACTGTTCCGAAATATCCAAAAGATAAGTCATATTGTTCAAATCCGTGTACAGAAAATACTGAAAAGCAAAATCCAATAAAAGCAATAACATAAGCCAAAATTTCATAAGCAACTTTATAAGTGATAATTGAGCCAACCATAGCAACAATTCCTAAAATCGGAAAAATAATAAATAATAAGTTCATAACAGAGCCAAGTTCATTGTATATAACAACAAAATTTGATTCAGAACTTCCAAAAGGCATTAAACTAAAAGCGTTAATATAAGTATACGAGCCTTCTGATGCCTCTATTTGAAAAAAGGGTGCGACCAATAAAGCTAAAAGAGCAACGAACAAAATAGCATTAATTTTTTTTGACAAGCAAAATCCCTCCAAAAACTTTGTATATTTAGTTTATATATTTGAATAGCTAAAATTCACTTGTCTATTTTATCATAAAATTTATACTAAGTCAATTTCTGAAAGCCACTAAAAATCATTTATAAAGGAAATGGCACTTTATTTTCAATTAATTTTATATATTAGATATTTTTAAAAACATCTACTTTATCAAGTTTTTCCCAAGGAACATCAATGTCAGTTCTTCCGAAGTGACCATAAGCAGCAGTCTGTTTGTAGATAGGACGACGGAGGTCAAAATATTTGATTATAGCAGAAGGACGAAGGTCAAAATTATCTTCAATAAGTTTAACGATTTCATCATCAGAGATTTTACCAGTACCAAAAGTATTAACAAGGATTGATAAAGGTTTAGCAACACCGATTGCATAAGCGAGTTCGATTTCACATTTTTTAGCGATACCACTAGCAACGATATTTTTAGCAACATATCTAGCAGCATAAGCAGCAGAACGGTCAACTTTAGTTGGGTCTTTACCAGAGAAAGCTCCACCACCGTGGCTAGCATATCCACCGTAAGTATCAACGATTATTTTTCTACCAGTAAGACCACAGTCACCTTGAGGGCCACCGATTACAAATCTACCAGTTGGATTTATATAGTATTTTGTATTTTCATCGATTAATTCAGCAGGGATAACAGCCTCAATGATATGTTTGATAACGTCTTCTCTAATCTGGCTTTGAGTAACTTCCGGGCTGTGTTGAGTTGAGATAACAACGTTGTCAATTCTGACAGGTTTGTCGCCATCATATTCAACAGTAACCTGAGATTTACCATCTGGGCGAAGATAAGGGAGAGTTCCGTTTTTACGCATTTCAGTAAGTCTTTTAGTAAGTTTGTGAGCAAGATAAATAGGCATAGGCATATAATCTTCTGTTTCGTCACAAGCAAAACCAAACATCATACCTTGGTCACCAGCACCTGTATCGTGTTCATCACTTTGAGTATCTCTTGATTCAAGGGCATTGTTTACACCTTGAGCGATGTCAGGAGATTGACCTTTAACAGAAGTAACAACGGCACAAGAGTCGCAGTCAAAGCCATATTTAGCTCTGTCGTATCCAATTTCACGAACAGTTTCTCTAGCGATATTTTCAAGGTCAACATAGCAGTTAGTTGTGATTTCACCGGCAATCATAATAAGACCAGTAGTAGTCATAGTTTCGCAAGCAACTCTAGCCATAGGGTCTTTAGCTATTATTGCGTCTAAGATAGCATCAGAGATTTGGTCACAGATTTTATCTGGATGACCTTCAGTTACTGATTCAGAAGTAAACATTCTTTTCATTCTAAAATCCTCCTTATTATTAAACTTTTATAAACTTTAGCCAACAAAAAAGACCCCTTTGGGGTCTAATAAACGAAGCATCTCATCTTCCGGAATTAGTCCCGGGGGAATTAGCACCGATGCGTAAAAGCCGGTTGCCGGGTTTCATAGGGCCCTTATCCCTCCACCTCTCTTGATAAGCAATATAATCAATTATTCATTTCATAGAACATTATACTATTGATAGAGGGGTATGTCAAGATAAATAAATAAGTTTTTTAAACTTTAAAAACAACCATTTTCAAAATTTAAGGCAATACCGCATAATTAGATAAAGCAGGTTTGAGATGATATTTTTCAGTGCAAGGAAAAAATTCGCAATCATAGTCGGAGCCTATGATAAGAGGTTTTGACGCAGCAATGGGAAATATCATCAAAAGCTGCGAAATCATAATTGTGCGGTATTGCCTTAATATCAATAGTATAAAACTCACTGGCATAAGTTTAATATTAAATCCATAAATCTAAATCATTAACTTTCATAAATCTGTATAACCCAAAATCATTTTAACCATATCACCATATTTTCAAATATCAGTATCCTTTTCCATAACACTTTTCCCCTTTTCCGTACTATAATCATCATTTGCATACCACTCCAAAATATAGACAAACTACTACTTTCAAGCTTTCAAACGTTTAAACGAAACAACTTTGCTATCAGCGTCATAACTCACATCAAATCCCAAACTTCTTATAAATTCAGCCGTAAACAAATTTTTCCCATTAATAAAATACCCTTTTGTAACTCTTTTTTCTCCCTCTACTACAACTTCAATATCTTTTTCCATAATACTTTTCCCCTTTTCTGCATTATAATCATCATTTGCATACCCTTTAAATGTAACTCCAAAATATAAGCAAACACTTTTAACTACAGCCGTTGTAACGTTATCTATAAATAGCGAACTTTTTATCAAATTAGCCTCATCTTTGTTGCTCAAAAATCCGAGTTCAAGTAGAACAGCAGTCATTTTAGTACCATTTAGAACAGCTAAATCTTTTCTTTCCTTGAGTCCTCTGTCATTTGTTTTTAGAACAGAAATAAGATTTTTTTGCACAATCTCAGCAAACTTATTTTTTGAATAGCATAAAGTTTCTGTTCCCTTTGCGTTAGTGTTTGTAGCCGAATTGATGTGAACACTTATAAATAAATCAGCATTTTTAAAATTAGCAATTCGGCACCTTTCATTTAGATTAACATATACATCAGAATTTCTAGTATATATCACATCAAAGCCCTGTTTTTTAAGCAGTTCCCCAATACTCAAAACAGCATTAAGAGCGACATTTTTTTCAATAACACCGTTACCAACTGCACCAGAGTCGCTACCACCATGACCAGCATCGATACAAATAATTTTCCCCATAAAATACCTCCATACAATAAATTTAAAATAGAATGTAATAGTTATAAACATCTTGTTTACATAAATAATACCATAGTAGATAGTATCATACAATCACTTAAAGTATCAAAAAGTATCTTATAGTATATATTTTATTTGCACATAAATTGCATTATTAAAAGACAACTTTTATAAATAACTTAAATTTCAAAAACCTATAACTCTCCTGTTGTATAAATCAAACAGCAGATTTGTAGTTAAATCTGTTTGTAAATCCTGTATAAACTGTTTATAACTAAAAACCCTTGAGGGAAATATCTCATAATGTTCCAAATACCAGTACCGAGCAAGTCAAAATCACTTATAACATCAACTTTAGCAAGTATACTTCTAGCGTCTTCAAACCAAACAATATGTTCATTTCCGGTTACATTGTCGGTATATTCAAAATATGGTGACATAGCCTCTTCATCAAATTGGATAACAGACCCAGTTCGCCTAGCGATAGAAACAGCAGTAACAGGACCCATTGACCTAGCCTTGCTACCAACGACATAGGGCAAAGTCCAGTCATAGCCATAGAACGGTATACCGAGCAAAATTTTGTTGTTAGGCATTTCAGTAACAGCATATTCAATTACCCTTCTAACATTTTGGATAGGAGCAACAGGCAAAGGTGGACCATAAGTGTAGCCCCATTCATAAGTCATAATAAGGACAGCATCAGCGACTTCCCCAAGTCCCCTATAGTCGTGAGCTTCATATAATAATCCACTTTGGGTTGCCGATGTTTTTGGAGCAAGGGCTGTCATAACGAAATAGCCGTACTCATTAAGTTTTTCTTCAGCACGCATTACAAAGTCGATGTAATTTTGTCTATCTTCAGGTCTAATATATTCAAAATCAATGTCAAGCCCTCTATACCCTTTTTGATTCATATTTTCAACAATATTATCTATAAGGTTGTCACTAGCGACAGGGTCATTCAATATAATGTTTGCAAGTTCATTTGAAAATGTACCGTCAGATGTAAGTGTAGACACAAGCATAACAGGTGCAACCCCGTAGTCAAGAGCGATACGGATAATATCGTCATCGTCAATATAAACAAGCTCCCCAGACGGAGTAAATCCATAGGTAAAGATAGTTAAATAGCTAAGGTATGGCAAAGCCTTTATAAGTGCAGTTTTGTTAATATAGGTATAGGCATAACCATTGGTAACGATTGTACCTCTTTTTTCGCCCTCATATTCGATAACAATTGTTTGATTAGGATATATAAGTCCATTTTTAGTTATAACAGGGTTATTTTGCAAAATATTAACAGCAGATATACCGTACTGATTTGCAATAGAATAGAGTGTTTCGCCCTCTTGCACTGTATGGGTAATTTTAGGGACAAGTACGACAAGTGTCTGCCCTTCAACTAAGTTTTCAGCCTCAACCTCATTATTTTGTAGGATAAGTTCAGCCGAAACACCATACATCTGTGCGATAGAATAAACAGTTTCTCCTTTTTTTACAACGTGAATAATCATAGCAACCTCTTCAAAAGCATTATAATACAGTTTATTCACAAAACCAAAAACTATTTCAACAAATTAGGGTTTGTAGGGGTGAACCTTTTTAAGTAAAAAGATTTTAAGAACTAGTTTTGTGGTGGTTTTAGTTTTGGGTTTATAATCCGATTACATCGGAAATCTATTTATTTGCCTACGGCGTGAAAATTTTTGAATAAAGATATTTAAAAAAACTAGTTTTGTGGTGGTTTTAGTTTTTTGGTTTATAATCCGATTTAATTGGAAATCTATTTATTTGCCTACGGCGTGGTACTTTTTGATTGCAAAAAGTACCCAAAAACCTGGGGGGTTTCGATTCCCCCCAGACCCCCACAAACGAGCAGGGGAACACCCCTGCACCCCCGACATT
>CABVAP010000102.1 GCA_902496345.1 uncultured Eubacteriales bacterium | reverse complement strand
AATGCCAGCCACAAGTGGAAACAAGGCTCATTATATTTTATGGGCGAGAGAATGTGACGGTGTCGGTGGTGCAAAAGTAACAAGAGATGCAGAGGTAAACAATAAAGTTAATTTGTTTATTTGCAGTGATGACAGAAATGCCCCTGATGAAAAGGTTATAAAAAATGTTCAAAATTATATTGACCCTAATAAAAATGGTGACGGCTCCGGTGTTGCTCCTGTTGGTGCTATTTGTGAAGTGTTTTCTGCCGGTATTAAATCTGTTTTAATATCTGGAAAGCTCGTTCTTGATAATACTTTAAGTGAAGAAGAAACTATTCAAAATATTAAAACTGCTATTGTTGATTATTTTTCCCAAAATAATTTTAATAAAACTGAACTTAGTTACGCAAGAATTTTAAATATTGCTTTGAGCTGTAATGGTGTTAATGATATTACAGATTTTAAAGTAAACAATGGTTATTCTAATATACAATGTGAAGAAACTGAAATATTTTCCCTTGACGGGTTTATTATGGAGGTGTAAAGGTTGCTAAAAACAGATTATTTACAATTAAAAAAGCCTGAATTAACAGACCTTGCAGATATAAATGTTATTAATGATAATATGGATATTATTGATAATAAGGTTATGGAGGTGGAAGCTGAAGCTAAAAATAAAAATGGTGGTGATGCTAAAACTGTTGGGGGGAAGTCGGCTGAGGAACTGCAAAATTATAATAATTTGACTAATAAGCCGTTAAGCTTACCTGCTGACGGTGGGAATGCTGATACGTTAGACGGAAAACACGCAGAAGATTTTGCTGTATATAGTCATAATCACGATGATGAGTATTTGAAATTATCGGGTGGAACAGTAACAGGAAGTTTGAATATTGAGATTGACGGAACAAAAACAACTATTGATTGTGACGGAATTACAACAAACGGGTCAACGAACGTATCAGACATAGAAGCGACTATTGTATCAGCTGATAAATTTATTGGTGACGGTTCACAAGTTACTAATGTTAATTACAATAATTTGACTAATAAGCCTGATTTGTATTTTGTAAAATTAGATGGAGGTGGAAAGTTAAATAACTATTTAACAGGAATTTATAATTGTGTAAGAACGGCAGATGCAGGGTTATCTGATTTAACAACGGCATATTATTGTTCTGTAATAGTATTGGAACCTGATGACGGGAGCTGTTCATATATTGCTTTATCAGAATCACTAAATGAAATATTTATAAAAAATAGTTATAAGGGGGTTTGGCAAAAATTATCACTTGATGGGCATACCCATAAAAAAGAAGATATAACAAATTTTCCTACAAGCTTGCCTGCTGACGGGGGTAATGCTGACACTGTTGGGAATAAAACAGTTGAGGAACTTCAAAACTATAACAATCTTACTAACAAGCCTACAAGCTTGCCTGCTAATGGTGGTAATGCTGACACAGTCGGTGGGAAAACAGTTTCACAACTACAAAATTATAATAATTTAACAAACAAGCCGTCAAGTTTACCTGCTAATGGTGGAAATGCTGATACGTTAGACGGAAAACATAGCACTGATTTTGTTGGTTCATCAGATATAATTTCTTCTGTTGATTGGAATACATTAACAGAAACAGGAGTATTTCATATTATTACGACAGAGGGAACTAATCGTCCTGCTTTTCATCACGGCTCATTGTTTGTAGACAACAATGTAGGAACACCTTATCAAATATTTATACCTGACGGAAATACGGCTGATATTTATAAACGAAAAATAAGTGGTGAATGGGTAAATATAGGCGGCTGTAATTATAAAAAATCAGTTTCTTTTACTGTTCAAACGGGCAGTTGGTTTAGATTTGCTAAATGCAAAAATGCCCTTGCAAGTGGCGTGTTTATGTTAGCAGTTAATTCTAACAATGGTCATTCAAGTATTTCTACTTTTTCAGTTAGTCAAGCTTATTCCCTTGTTAATACATCACAAAGTAAAATAACAAGGCTGTCACACTCATCTTTTAATACCTGTGTTACAAAGGTCAGACTTGATACAAAGTATGGCAGTAATGTAGAACAATATATTGATTTTTACCTTGAAGGTGGTTCTGACGACACAACAGGAAATGTTACTTTTCAATTTTTTGGTCAAGGCTGGGAAATATGTGATATTGAGTCAAATAATGTTATAACAGATTATACAACGCAAGAAATTACTTTATAGGAGGTCTTTTTTATGAAAAAATATTATGTTAAAAATGGTAAAGTTGTTGTTAATAAGTATTGTGTACAATATGTATACAGCGTTGATAATGGAAATTCTGAAACAAAATCGGAGGTTGTACAATATGCAGTAAATGATAATGAATTAAATGCTTTGACAAAAGAACTTGAAGCAAAGGGGATTGAATATAGTGTCGTTGAATTAGATACTGATGATATTGCAAAATATAACGGTGTTAATGTTTCTTCTGATGAAGAAGCAAGGCGAATTGTTGAACCGACTTTGGAAGAAGTTATTTCTGATAAGCTTAAAGAAATTTCTGATATTTGTGAGCAGACCATATACAATGGGATTGATGTAACTCTTTCAGACGGAATAACAAAGCATTTTAGCCTTAAAACAGAAGACCAGATTAATTTAAACGGTTTGGTTAGCCAAGTTTCTATTGGTAATATTAAAGCCGAAAATGGTGTGCCATATCACGCAGACGGTGAAATTTGTACGTTGTTTTCTATTGCTGATTTTACTCTTGTTGCTAATAGTGCTACTGCTTTTGTTTTGCAGCAGACTACATATTGCAATCATTTAATGATGTATGTTAGAAGCTTGGAAAATGTGGAAGCTGTTAAGGCTGTTGCATACGGTCAGGAGCTTACAGGAGAATTTCTTGAAAGCTATAAAAATATAATGGGATTGGAGTGATTGATAGGTTGATTTAATGGGTGGTGATTTTTTGAAAGTAAGTAATCTTTTTAAAATTTTGGCTGTTTGGTTTGTTTTTGGTATGTGCTATTTTACACTTGAGGGTATTTGGAGAATACCTAAAGGTGGCTATGCTAATATATCAATGCTTTTTGTGGGTGGTCTTTGTGGTTTGCTTGTGGGTTCTATTAATCAAGTGCCAAGATTTTATAATATGGCAGTTTGGAAACAGGCAAGTTTAGGAACTGTTATTGTTTTAGTCGTTGAATATGTTTCTGGATATGTGCTTAATATAAAATTGGGATTAGATATTTGGGATTATTCGGATATGTATTTTAATCTGAACGGACAGATTTGTCTTGAATTTGCTGTTTTGTGGTTTTTGCTTATGCCTGCTGCTGTTTGGCTTGAGGATTTCGTTAGATGGACGTTTTGGAGAGAGGGGGTTAAGTATGGGTTGAAAGATGTTTATGGGGAATTTTTTTGTGGAGAGTAAGATAGTAAATTTTTGTCCTGAGCAAGACGTTAAAAGGCTTTATTTTATTACAAAAAAATTGTGAGGTGGTTTTATGGAAAATTTAAAAGGAATTTTTTGTGGTGCTGTTGGAGTTGTTGGGGGTATTGTTGCCAAAGCTTTAGGTGGTTGGGATAATGGACTTGCAACTCTGTTTATTTGTATTGTTTTGGATTATTTAACAGGATTGATTGTTGCTGGAGTTTTCAAAAACAGTCCTAAAACATCAAACGGAGCATTGGAAAGCCATACAGGGTTAAAGGGTTTATTTCGTAAAATAACGATGATTATATTTGTAGCTGTTGCTTACAGATTGGATATTTTGTTAAATACGGAATATATACGATATACCGTTATAATCGGCTTTATTTGTAACGAGGTTATTTCATTGATTGAAAATGCTGGTCTTATGGGTGTGCCTATTCCTGCTGTTTTGACAAAAGCTATTGATGTATTAAAGAATAAAGAAAACGGAGGTAATAAAAATGAGTAAAGTAATTTGTATTGATGCAGGTCATGGTGGTAAAGACTCTGGTGCAGTAGGTAACGGTGTTATTGAAAAAGATGTAGCACTTAAAACAGCATTTATAATTGGTGAAATGCTTAAAGAACAAGGTTTTGACGTGGTCTTTACAAGAACTTCTAATGTATATGTGCAATTAAACGAAAGATGCAGAATTGCAAATTCTAAAAATGCTGATTTGTTTATAAGTGTACATATAAATTCGGCAGCGAATGAAAATGCGAAAGGAACAGAAACCCTCTGCTATTCAAAAAACAAATTTGCAGAGCTTGTTCAAAAAAATCTTGTTAGTACACTTAACACAAACGACAGAGGGGTTAAGGAAAGAAAAGATTTAGCCGTTTTAAACGGTACAAAAATGACGGCTGTTTTGCTTGAACTGGGGTTTTTAAGCAACAGGGAAGAAGCTAAAATGCTACAAAATGAAAGTTTTATTCATAATGTAGCAAAGTCCGTTGTTGTCAGTGTTTGTAATTATTTCGGTGTTTGTTTTAAAAATTATAGGGGGAATGATGAAATGATAGAAAAAATTACAGTAAATGTAAATGGTAAAGATTACAAGGCAGATAGAATTTTGAAAGAGAATAAGAATTTTATTTGTATTAAAGACTTGGAGCAAGCAGGTTTTGAAATCGGATATGATAAGGGCAGTAAAGTTCCAAGCATTTCAAATGGCTGTAAGGAGCTTAAGCTTAATGTTGACGGCAAGGAAACAAGTGTTGAAGCTGTAAACATTAATGGCAGTAACTTTGTGCCGATTAGAAGCCTTGCAACGGCAACAGGGAAATTTGATGTAGATTTTAAAAATGGAGAGGTTGTTGTAAAAACAAGGTGAAAATAAAAGCGAAAAAACAGCACAATTTTTTAAAATAGTTGACTTTTAGTGATACTTTGCATACAATAAAAATAACAGAACCCAACACGCCTCTCAACGATGCGGACCATGTTGGGTCTTTTAATTATGAGGTGATTGTTGTATGCAGAGTTTAAAACAATGCCATTAAAAAATTAGGCATATTTATTTAGAAAGTGCCACACAATGTAAGTTTTAAACCGATCGAATTCGATGGGTTTAATGTTTTATTCAAGTCATTAATTTTCGTAAGAGAAATATATAACGATTTTGATAACCCGTCGAGAATTAATTTTCTCAGTGGGTTATTTTTTTTCACCCATTTTGCTGTTTCACCTCCAGTTAATAGTGTAGGGAGCTTAAAATGTGCTGTAATAATCAAGATAAAACAGGACTATATTTGTCTGTATTATGTAGCTGAAAATGCTTGATATTATGGCTATTTAGAGTGATATATAGGTAGAAAGAAGGAGGTTGAAAAATGCAGATTTTAAGGTTAAAGAAAGCAGAACCAGTCGAAAAAAAGATACGCACTTGCGCGTATTGCAGAGTTTCTTCGCTGAGTGATATGCAAGAAATGTCCTTAGAAAATCAAATGGCAACATACGATAGATTGATAAAATCAAATCCTGAATATGAGTTTGTAAAAATCTATTATGACCAAGGAACATCAGGCTCTAAGGAAAATCGTAAGGGTTTAAATGAGATGTTAAATGATGCAAGAAAAGGTTTGTTTGATTTAATTATCACAAAATCAGTGTCAAGATTTGCAAGAAATACAGTAACGGTTCTCAAATATGTAAGAGAGCTTAAGGAAATTGGCATAGGGGTAATATTTGAAGATAACAATATTAATACATTATCATCTGATGGTGAAATGATGTTGTCGGTATTATCTTCTCTTGCACAGGAAGAGTTAAGGAGTATGAGCAATAATCTTAAATGGTCAATTCACAGACAGTATGAAAGTGGAAATACTAAAATTAAATACCAAGGAATGTATGGTTATTATATTGATGAATATGGAAACCTTGCAATAAATGAGGAACAGGCAAAAATAGTAAAACGAGTGTTTTCTATGTATTTGTCAGGAATGAGCGGTGATAGGATTGCTGAAAATCTGAATGAGGAGAAAATTCCGACATACAAGAATAAGCAATGGTCGTCAAGAACAGTATTGGATATGCTAAAAAATGAAAAATACAAAGGTGATTTTTTGCTTCAAAAATATTATTGCTCTGAACCCTCTGTAAGGAAAAGGAATAAGGGTGAGGTTGCAAGCTATTATATTTGTGAAAATCACGAGCCGATTATAAATCCTAAGGAATGGGATAAGGTTCAAAAGCTTATAGCTGAAAAGCGAAAAAAGAGAAATATAAAAGATACTGAAAAATATTGTAATCGTTATCCTTTATCGGGTATGCTTTTATGCCCACATTGTGGTTCTACACTCAGACGAAAGCAGGTACATAATAAGCGAATTGAGTGGTGGTGCAGTAGGAGCATTGAAAAAGGTGTAAGTGCTTGCAAGGGTATTCATGTTAAAGACGAAGATGTATCTAGCAGAAATATTACAGAGCAGACAGTTGTTGAGGAGATGATTATAAATGGCAAGAAGTGTTACAGTTATACCACCAAAGCAGAATACGCAAACAGAAGCAAGGAAACAGAGTGTAAAGAAATTAAGAGTAGCAGCCTACTGCAGAGTCAGCAGCGACAAAGAAGAACAGCTATCAAGCTATGAAAACCAAGTAAGATATTATACAAATTTCATCAATAGCAAGGACGAATATGAGTTTGTGGGAATATATGCTGATGAGGGAATAACAGGTACAAGTACAAAAAAGCGTGATGAATTTAACCGAATGATTGAGGATTGCAGAGGAGGAAAAATAGACCGAATAATAACAAAGTCTATTTCAAGATTTGCAAGAAACACCCTTGATTGCTTAAATTATGTTAGAGAATTAAAGGAATTGGGCATTGGGGTTATATTTGAAAAAGAGGGAATAAATACACTTGAGGGCAGCGGAGAAGTTATGCTTACCATATTGTCATCACTAGCTCAAGATGAGTCAAGGTCTATTTCTGAAAACTCAAAATGGGGTATAAGAAAAAGATTTGAAGCTGGCGAGCATAAAATGGCTACAAAACGATTTTTAGGCTATGATATTGGTGATGACGGAAAATTAATAATCAATCCCTCACAAGCAAAGATTATCAGACGCATTTATCAAGAATATCTTGCTGGGAAAACCTCGGAGCAGATAAAGCGAGAATTTGAAAATAAAAAGGTTGTAAATTGGAACGGAAAGTGTAAATGGCAAGCTACAACTATTGACAGTATTCTACAAAATGAAAAGTACAAGGGTGATGCACTTCTTCAGAAAAGCTACACTCAGGATTTTTTGTCGAAAAAAAGAATAAAAAATGATGGCGAGGTTCAGATGTATTATATTGCTGAAGACCATGACGCAATTATAAGTCCTGAAATTTGGCAGGCAGCACAGCTTGAAAGAGAACGAAGAAAACAGTTCCTTGAAAAATTTAATCTCAGTATGTATGCCAATCAGCCTGAAATAAGACCTTTTGCATCAAAGGTTATTTGTGGTAATTGCAAAAAGCCTTATAACAGAAAGGGTTGGAAAACTAAAGATGGCGATACTAGGGTGGTTTGGCAATGTAGTGAAAGGTACAAAGTAAAGGGTGTTATGGGTTGCTCTAATCGGCATATTGATGAGGGAATATTGGAAAAGGCTCTTGTTATTGCTTGGAATGAAATATGCACCAATAGAATAAGCTATCTAAAAGCTTGGGAAGAACAAATAAAAAATGGCAATGAGCTTGAAAGCTACACAGCAGAAAGATTTAAGGAATATTCTTTGGTAAAGCATGAAAAGCTATCATACGAATTTATACTTAAAACCCTTAGCCATATAGAAATTTATGAGAATGGAAGTATCATTGTAAATTTCCTTGATGGAACGGAAATTGAGTTGATAAATGATTAAATAAACCCCGCAGTATCACAGCCAGCACCCTCGGAATTAACCGGAGTGCGACTGCGACCTATGCGGGGCTTTGTTTTATGTAATTATTTGATTATAAAATCTTTTAATATTTCTCTTAAGGAACTTACACACCTTAAAATAAATGATACTTCTGATGTGTTACAGTTTGATAATATTTGGTATATTGTTGATTCATCAGAGGATGTATTAACATATTCTAAACTATCGGCAAGTAAAGCATCAGAAGTTGTTTCAAGTGCATTGGGGGTGGATATTATTTTCTTCTCCAAAAGTAATTACCTGTTTACTAATGTTATAATAACATATATTTTATGTTTTTTCAATCATTCCAAAACAAAATAATAAAAAAGCAGTAGCTACTCTTTTATTAATAGAATTTAGAACAAAGATAATTAACTCAACTTTCCTACCTCAACGAGCATCATAAAAAAAGCCTGCAGATTTTCTAACCAAGAAACCCCACAGGCTATATAAACAAACTACTAAAAATTATTTTTCAACAGGAAAAACAAAATCATTATTTAATACTTTTTGAAGTATCATAGCTGCATCAGAT
>CABVAP010000101.1 GCA_902496345.1 uncultured Eubacteriales bacterium | reverse complement strand
TCGAAACCCCCCAGGTTTTTGGGTACTTTTTGCAATCAAAAAGTACCACGCCGTAGGCAAATAAATAGATTTCCGATAAAATCGGATTATAAATCAAAAACTAAAACCACCACAAAACTAGTTTTTTAAAATCTTTTTAACAAAAAAGTTTAGCCCTACAACTTCTAATTTGTTAGTCTATTTTTTTTATTTTTTCTATCTCTTCTTCTGTTGGGGTTATATAAGCTGTTTTGTTTGTTTCATAAATTACCATTCCTGGTTTTGCCCCGTTTGGTTTTTTAACAAATTTCTTTGGTGTGTAATCAACAGGTACAAGTGTTGAATTTTTTCCCTTGCTGTAAAATGCAGCTAACATAGCTCCCTCGTTTAAGGTGGTGTCTGGAAGTTCTTTGCCCTCTGTGACTATTATTACGTGTGAACCTGGAATTTTTTTTGTGTGTAGCCAAATGTCATTGCCTTTTGCAAATTTTAATGTCAACTCATCGTTTTGGTGGTTGTTTTTACCCACATAAATGTCAAATCCATCAGATGAAACATAGTGTAGTGGTTTTGATTTTATTGGTTTGACTTTACCTTTTTGTTGTTTTAATTTCTTTATAAAGCCTTGTTCATAAAGCTCTTGTCTAATTTCCTTTACATCTTGTTCATCGGTAGATGTCTGGACAGATGTTAATATTCCCTCAAGATATGCTAACTCTTCATCATTTTGTGCAATTTGTGTTTGTAATGCTAAAAAAGTTCTCTTCTCTTTGTTGTACTGTTTAAAATATTTCTGTGCATTCTCTGACGGAGTTAATGTTGGGTCAAGAGGTATTGTTATATCTGCCAAATTTTCATCATAAAAGTTTTGTGTTGTAAAGTCTTCTGCTCCCTTTGGGATTGAATAAATGTTTGATGTTATAAGCTCACCATATAGCTTTAATTTATCCCTACCAGATATTTCTTTTAATGTTTTTATCTGAATATCTTTTTTCTTTACGCATCTTTCTATATTGTGATTTATTAATTTTTTTAAATCTTGTGATTTTTGATTTATCCTATATTGATTATCTTTTTCAACATAGAAAAATTCGAGCAATTCTGATATTGAATTAAATTTTTGCTTTTTATAGCCTATATATTGCTTCATTTCCATTGGTGAAAAATCTGTTAATTTGCCTTTTTCTGAATATATCGCTTCTGGTGAAAAGTCACCAGCTTTTATTTCTTTAACTATATCATTAAAACTATTATACAAGGCATCTAGCTCTGTTTCTGTTTTTTCTGAAACTATATCTGATGGATTCAATCCTGCTCTAAAACATATTTCAGACGCAAAAGACGGACTTACACCGTTATATGATTCATAAATTAATTTTTGTAATTTTTTTGACTGACTATTTTTTACATATTCGTCAAAATTATTTTTATCTAAATCCATTGTATTTGTTTTTTCAGACGGTGGTGCAACATATATTTTTCCCGGAAGTACTTCTCTTACTGAGCTTTTTTCGTGAGTTATATGTTTCGCTGAGTCAAGTATAACATTATTTTCATCGACAAGTATTATATTGCTGTGTTTACCCATTATCTCAATTATAAGTTTTTTCGTTGAGTAGTCGCCAAGCTCATTTATTGATTCAATGTGTATATTTATAATTCTTTCAAATTCCGGTTGTGTTATATCAATGATTTTTCCACTTATAAGGTGTTTTCTTAATACCATACAAAACAATGGTGGTTGCATTGGATTTGACTTATTTTTTTCTGTCAAATGTATACGAGGGTGTGACGCATTCGCTGTCATAAGAAGTTTATACGCTTTTCCTAAACTTCTTACCGAAAGTATTATTTCATCATTTTCTGGCTGATATATCTTATCAACACGCCCTCCTAAAAGTGCTTTTTCTAATTCACATATTATACAAGAAATCGCTATTCCGTCAAGTGCCATAAATAAAACCTCCAAAGTTTTTTTATAAATTATTGCAATAATTTTCATTACATATTATAATAGAAAATACAGTGTATAGTCAATATTTTAAAAATTTTATTCGGAGGTCTTTGTTATGAAAAGTATGACGGGATACGGCAGAGGTGAATATACCAAATATAACCGTAAATTTATTGTTGAAATAAAGTCAGTGAATCACAGATACAACGATATTAACGTTAAAATGCCAAAGTCAATGCTCGCTTTTGAAGATTATGTTAAAAAAATTGTTAGTGGCAAAGTTTTTCGTGGTAAAACAGACGTTTATGTTTCATTCGAAACATATTCTAAAAATGATGTAAAAATAAATTTAGATGAAGTTATTGCCGATAGCTATGTTAATGCACTTGAAAATATTAAAATTAGATATGGTGCGAAAGATGACATTAGTGTTGGACTTATCGCAAGATTTCCTGATGTTTTAAGTGTCGAAAGAAACATCGGTGAAGAGGGCAAGGAAAATGAAGTAACAGAGCCTCTTTTTAATGCTGTCAAATCTGCCCTTAATGTCTTTATAAAAATGCGAGAAACTGAGGGCGAAATATTAAAAGAAAATTTACTTAACAAGCTTGAACTTATAAGTGACAAAGTTAAAAAAATAAAGGAATTATCTCCAAATTCTGAAAGAAAATATGAAGAACGTCTTCGTGAAAAATTACTTGAGCTTGAAAATATGGGATTTGATGAAGGGAGAATACTTACAGAAGTTGCTATATTTTCTGAAAAGGTCTGTATTGATGAAGAAATTACAAGACTTTTTAGCCACCTTTTGCAAATGAGAAATTTTCTTGACGAAACGGAACCTGTTGGACGTAAACTAGACTTTTTGGTTCAGGAAATGAACAGAGAGGTAAATACTATCGGCTCTAAAACAACTGACATTGACATTACTAACCTTGTTGTTGACGTTAAAAGTGAAATTGAGAAAATAAGAGAACAAATACAAAATATTGAATAATTTTTATATTTGTAGTAAAATCTATCCTAATGAATATTAAACTTTTATCCCCTCACTTTTTATGAAAAGTGAAATTTATTTGAAAAGGTGACAAAATTATGAGCAATATAAAATTGATTAATATTGGCTTTGGGAATATCGTTCCTGCTAACAGAATTATCGCTATTGTTAGCCCTGAATCTGCCCCTATAAAAAGACTTATTCAAGACGGCAGAGATTCCGGTAGACTTATAGACGCAACTTACGGAAGAAGAACCAGAGCAGTTATTGTTACTGACAGCGACCATATTATTTTATCGTCAATTCAACCAGAAACCGTTGCTAACAGAATTGTTGCAAAAGATAACGAAACTTCTGAATATGAAGGAATTGAAATAGAAGATATTGAAGAATAATAAATTTTGATGTATAATATATATTGACAGACTGAGCGACAGAGGTTATTCTGTTTCTTGAATTGATTTTCGTACATATTGAGTTAAGGAGTGTTTAAAACAATGAATGAAAAAGGTCTTCTTATGATAATTTCTGGCCCATCTGGTGCTGGCAAAGGTACTGTTGTTGAAGAATTAAAAAAAGACCCTAACTATGCTTTATCTATTTCAGCAACAACCAGAGAACCTAGACCACACGAGGAAAATGGAGTTCATTATTTTTTCAAAACTAAAGACGAATTTGAAAAAATGATTGACAACAAAAAACTTCTTGAATATGCTGAGTTTTGTGGAAATTATTACGGTACGCCTGTTGACTATGTTAAAGAACAGATTGAACAAAACAAAACAGTTATCCTTGAAATAGAGGTTCAGGGAGCTTTACAGGTTAAAGAAATTTTTAAAGAGGCTATTCTTGTTTTTCTTACTCCACCAAGTATGACTGAACTTGAAAACAGACTTGTTGGAAGAGGAACTGAAACACCGGAAAAAATTGAACTTAGACTTAACCGTGCTAAAGAAGAAATTCAGCTTATTGATAAATACGACTATGTCGTTGTAAATGATTTAGTTGAAAATGCCGTTCAGAAAATTGGCAATATTGTTAGTGCTGAAAAAATGAAAGTAAACAGATACAGTAAAGATGAAATTATTAGTTCACTTAATTAACTAAAATAAATATTTATTCGAAAGGAGAAACTAAAATGCTTAAACCATCTTATGCAGAATTAATGGAGGTACTTAATAAAGATACTGCGGAGGCTTCTGAAATTACAAGCCGATATACTATCGTTATTGCAGCTGCTAAAAGAGCTAGACAAATTATCGCTGGAGATACTCCTATGGTTGATGAAAAAGAGGGTAAACCTCTTTCAACAGCAGTTGAAGAAATTAGAGAAGGAAAAATCAAAGTTGTTCCAGAAGGTCAAGGTACAGTTTTAAAACTTAAACCAGAAATTGATGAAGAATTATATTTAAACCCTGACAAAGTTAAACTTGAAAACGAAAACAATGAGTCATTAAATGAAGATGAAATGGACAGTCTTTCTGACATCGCTGACGAAATTGGCGAAGAAAGTTTTGCTGATGAAGCTGATGACGAAGATTTTTCTGAAGTAGATTATTCAGAAAACGAAAATGAAGAAGAATAATTTTTAGTGATACGTCTATCAGAAAGACTATTATTAAAATTTATAATCTTAAATTTTGAAAGATGGTATAACTATGAAATATGCAGAGATTATTACTTCTATTACTAATAAAAATGTTGATAGAATTTTTGATTATGCTATCCCAGAAAGTATTGAAAATGAAATTTGTATCGGTATGAGGGTAAACGTACCTTTTGGAAAAGGCAACAAAGTCTATGAGGGGTACGTCATTGGATTTTCGGACAGCTCTGATGTCCCTATTGAAAAAATTAAATCCATTTTATCGATAAAAGATAAATATCCTATTTTTTCTGAAAATACTATTAAACTTGCAAAGTTTATGCAGGATAAGTATTATTCTACACTCTCTGAATGTTTACAATGTATTATGCCAGCTGTTACAAAAGATAAAATTAAGCAATATGCTTACCTAAACAGAAGTGCCGAAAATTTTAATGGATTTTATCAACAAATTATTTCTAAAAATAATTTACAGAGTAAAGTCCTTAAATTTTTGTCTGAGTTTGATGGCACATCTATAAATGAAATAAAAACAGTTTTGGAAATAACAACAGCACCTATAAATGCCCTTGAAAAAAAAGGCCTTATTAAAATTTATGATAGAGAGATAAAAAGGGAAGTACTTGACTTTTCATCTGTGAAAAGGTCAGTCCCTTTTAATCCGACTGATGAACAAAAGGTTGCTATTGAATTTGCAAAAAATAAGCTTTATTCGGAAGATAAAAAGCCTATTTTAATCCACGGTGTTACCGGAAGTGGAAAAACTGAAATTTATTTGCAAATTATTGATGAAGTCTTACAAAACGGCAAGCAAGCTATTGTACTTGTGCCGGAAATTTCACTTACTCCTCAAACTGTAAACAGATTTATGCAGAGGTTCGGTAAGAGGGTTTCTGTTACCCACTCTAGACTTTCTATCGGTGAAAGGTTTGACCAATGGAAAAAAGCTAGAGAGGGTGAAATATCTATTATGATTGGTCCAAGGTCGGCTATTTTTACACCTTTTTCAAACCTTGGTCTTATTATAATTGATGAAGAACACGAACATACCTATAAATCTGAAATTACACCCAAATATGACGCAAGAGAGGTCGCCTGTGAAATAGGCAGGCTTTGCGATGCCCTTGTTGTTTTTGGAAGTGCGACCCCAGATATAAATTCTTACTATAAAACCCAAATAGGTGAATATGACCTTGTCACTATCAAAAATAGAGTAAATAATAGTTTCCCTGAAGTCAATGTTGTTGATATGAGGGAAGAACTTGAAAACGGAAATAAATCTATTTTTAGTTATGATTTATTAAATGCTATTGAGGACAACCTTTTGAACGGCAGACAAACTATTCTATTTTTGAACAGGCGAGGTCATTCGACTTTTGTTTCCTGTCGAAAATGTGGTTATGTTATGGAGTGTCAAGATTGTAACGTCAACTATACTTATCACATAAGCACAAACAAGCTTATATGCCATTACTGTGGTAAAGTTACTGAAAATCCATCTAAATGTCCTAGATGTGGTTCTGCTTATATAAAATATTTTGGTGCCGGAACTCAAAAAGTTGAACAAGAAACAAAAAAAATGTTTCCTGAAGCAAGGGTACTTCGTATGGATATGGATACTACTTCCGGTAAAAATGGTCACGAAAGTATTATAAAAAAATTTGCCTCCGGTGAGGCTGATATTCTTATCGGTACTCAAATGATTGCTAAAGGTCTTGACTTTCCTAATGTTTCGGTAGTTGGCGTAATCGCTGCTGATATTTCACTTAATGCCGGTGATTTTAAATGTGCCGAAAATACATTTCAAATGTTGACACAGGTTTCCGGTAGGGCAGGCAGAGCAAAAGTTAAAGGAAAGGTCTTTATACAAACATATAATCCGGAACATTACAGTATTCAGTTTGCAAAAGACAATGATTATATTTCTTTTTATAACCACGAAATAGAAATAAGAAATCAAATGACATATCCACCTTTTTCAAATATATTTTTTATTATGTTTACATCAGATAACGAAAAAAAGGTTATTGTTGCTCTTAACAAACTTTTAGATATTATGATTAAGTTCAACAAGAACAATCAATTTGACCATATTGGTCCGTCACCTGCAAGTATCTCAAAAATAAAAAATCAATATAGGTGGAAAATTATTGTTAAAGGTGTAATTGAAAAAAATTTGAAAAATTACGTTTTATACTGTCTTGATAGACTTCGTGAAAGTCACGACTTGACAGGTATAAACGTTAATATAACTCTTAATCCTATGTTTATTATGTAATTAAATCAAATCTATTTTGATTTGGAAAGGAACGGTTTATTTTAAATGGCTATAAGAACTATTAGACTTAAAGATGACGAGATTTTAAGAAAAAAATCCAGAGAAGTTAAAAAAATTGATGAAAAAATACTTACACTTTTAGATGATATGGCTGATACTATGTATGACGCTAATGGCGTTGGTCTTGCTGCTCCTCAAGTTGGTATGCTTAAAAGAGTGGTCGTTATTGACGTTGGTGATGGTCTTATCGAATTAATTAACCCTGTTGTTGTTGAAACTAGAGGGGAAAGACTTTTTGAAGAGGCTTGCCTCAGTGTACCTAACGAAACAGGTATGGTGTTGCGTCCGGAATATACAAAAGTTGAGGCTCTTGACAGAGATGGCAACAAAATAACTGTTGAGGGTGAAGATGTTCTTGCTGTTGCTTTATGTCACGAAACTGAACATCTTGACGGAATTTTATATATTGATAAAGTTATCCCTGATGATGAACTTGAAGAAATTAAAGAAGAACAATAAAAGGGGTGTCCTTTTTGCAAACAAAAGAACCTATAGTTTCTGTAGTTATTGCTTGCCGAAATGGTGAAAAGTACGTGAGAGAGGCTCTTAATTCTGCTCTTAATCAAAATGTTTCTTTGGAAATAGTTTTTGTTGATGATTTTTCTGATGACAATACACCTGAAATTTTGGCTGATTATGTATCAAAATATAATAATATTATCTATGTCAGAAATGATAGTAATATTGGCGTTGCTATGTCAAGAAATAAGGGTGTTTCTATCGCAAAAGGTAAATATATCGCTTTCCTTGATGCCGATGATATTTGGTGCGATGATAAGATTTCAAGGCAAATTCAACTTATGGAAAGATTAAATTGTGATTTCTCCTATACAGCAAGAGAACTTATAGAAGATAATGGTGATGAAACCGGTAGAATTGTGCCGGTTTTTGAAAAGATAACATATAATGAACTTTTGAAAACAAATTCTATTCCTTGTTCATCTGTCGTTTTGCTTAGAAATATCGCCGTTGAGTTCCCTATGCAAAAAGGAAATTTGCACGAAGATTATCTTAATTGGTTGAAAATATTGCGTAAATGTAAAGTCGCTTATGGAATAAATGAACCCCTTTTTAAATATAGATTGTCTCCTGCTGGAAAATCACGAAATAAATTGAAGTCTGCTGTTATGACTTATTCTGTTCATAGAAAAAATGGCTCAAATATGTTTAAAGCTTTGCTTTATACTTATTCTCATTTGACCTATGGTGTGAAAAAATATTTGAAATCTTATTTCGGACACTAGTGTTACAAGAATATTTGATTTTTTGTATATTTAAAATAGAATAGGGTGGTGGGGCAAAGCCTCACGGGCTTAGAAAGATAAAGATTTTGTAAAGATGTTGATTTTGCTGATGTAAGTCGATGTCATCAAGGAAACGATAGTTTCCGATAAAGTTCTTTGTCCAACTTTCAAGAAAGTGGTATCGGAAGAAATCCGATGAGCGTAAGCTCACTTTTGCGTAGCAAAAGTACTGACCAGTTGGTGGTGTGGTGGGGCGAAGCCCCATATGCACTAACCTAATTTGTAATTAGCTGTTTATACAGGTTTTAAGCAA
>CABVAP010000100.1 GCA_902496345.1 uncultured Eubacteriales bacterium | reverse complement strand
CCACCACAAAACTAGTTTTTTAAATCTTTTTACTTAAAAAGGTTTACCCCTACAAACCCCAATCCACAAAAAAAGACCTTGAGGCTATGCCTCAAAGTCTTTCCATATTTCATATCTCTGTTTAATTATTTCATATCAATTTCAACAGGTTTAACGTGCCAAATTTCGTCAGCATATTCTTTGATAGTTCTGTCACTAGAGAACTTACCACTTTTTGCAGTGTTAAGAACAGCCATTTTAGCCCATTTCTTTTTGTCTTTGTAAGCTTTGTCAATATCGTATTGAGCTCTTGCATAGTCAGCAAAGTCTTCAAGGATAAAGTACTCGTCAGCTCTTGAACCACCATAGCCATTTAAAAGAACTTCATAAAGTTCTCTGAAAAGTTCTGTATTTTCGTCAAGAGTACCGTTTATAAGTTGAGTAAGGGCATTTCTAACATCTTGATTCATATTATAAATAAACCAAGGGTTGTAGTCATTGTTTTTGTAATGTTCGATAACTTCATCAGCTTTAAGACCAAAGATAAAGATGTTTTCATCTCCAACCTCTTCTCTTATTTCAACGTTAGCACCGTCAAGAGTACCGATAGTCAAAGCACCGTTTAACATAAATTTCATATTACCAGTACCGGAAGCCTCTTTACTTGCTGTAGAAATCTGTTCGCTGACATCAGCTGCAGGGATAAGTTTTTCAGCAAGAGAAACACGGTAGTTTTCGGCAAAGATAACTTTGATTTTTCCTTCGATAGACTCATCATTGTTTACAAGGTCAGCAACAGAGTTGATAAGTTTTATAATAAGTTTAGCACGTCTGTAACCAGCAGCAGCTTTAGCACCAAAAATAAATGTTCTAGGAACTATATCAAGTGCAGGGTTTACCTTTAATTTATTGTAAAGGCTTAAAACGTGCAATATGTTAAGTAACTGACGTTTGTATTCGTGTAATCTTTTAACTTGAATATCAAAGATAGAATCAGGGTTTACGTCAATACCCATAGTTGATTTAAAGTAATTTGCAAGTTCAACTTTATTTTGACGTTTTATATCCATAAATTTCTTGCAAAATTCTTCATCATCAGCATAAGGAACAAGTTTTTCAAGTTCACTTAAATTAGTGTACCATTTGTCACCGATAGTATCTGTAATAAGTTTTGCAAGGTTAGGGTTTGCGTGACCGAGCCATCTTCTTTGAGTTATACCGTTAGTTTTATTGTTAAATTTTTCAGGGTAAATATCATAGAAGTCTTTAAGCTCTTGATTTTTAAGTATTTCTGTATGGAGTGCAGCAACACCGTTGATAGAGTGACTTCCGACCATAGCAAGGTGAGCCATTCTGATTTGACCGTCAGCAACGATAGCCATTTTAGTAATTTTCTGAGGGTCATTACCAAATCTGTCGATAAGAAGTTGACAATATCTCTTGTTAATTTCCTCAACAATCATATAGATACGAGGAAGAACTCTTGAGAAAAGTTCAATAGGCCATTTTTCGAGAGCCTCTGCCATAATAGTATGGTTAGTGTAAGCACAACATTTAGTAGTGATTTCCCAAGCTTTGTCCCAAGGAACATCATTTTCATCAACAAGTATACGCATAAGTTCAGCGACAGCCATACTAGGGTGAGTATCATTAAGCTGTAAAGCTATTTTGTCCGGTAAAACGCTAAAGTCATCGTGAGTTTCTTTAAATCTAGTAATAATTCTTTGCAAAGTAGCAGAAATAAAGAAATATTGCTGTTTAAGACGAAGTTCTTTACCTTGATAATGTTCGTCAGCAGGGTAAAGTACTTCTGATAAGATTTTTGCGAGGTTGCTTTCTTCTACAGCTTTAGAATAGTTACCTTGGTTAAAAGATTGAAGGTCGAATTTGTTTTTAGCTTCAGCGTCCCATAAACGTAAAGTATTTACAGTATTGTTGTTGTAACCAACAACAGGGTAGTCATAAGGGACAGCAATAACAGATTGATAGTTTTCTTGAACAAAGCGATAAGTACCGTCTGGTTTTTTAACAGCTTTAACGTTACCCATAAACTTAACTTCTGTAGCATATTCCTGACGTTTAACGCCCCACATATCCCCATTTTCGAGCCAGTTGTCAGCTTTTTCAACCTGATAACCGTTTTCAATTTTCTGTTCAAAAATACCATAATGGTATCTGATACCACAGCCATAAGCAGGAATTTGTAAAGTTGAAAGTGAATCAAGGAAACAAGCAGCTAAACGACCAAGACCACCGTTACCAAGCCCAGGGTCTCTCTCTGTGTCTTCGATAGCGTTATAATTTATGTTGAGTTCGTCAAGGATTTCTTTTATTTCGTCAATGATAGATAAGTTTAAAACTGTGTTTCCTAAAAATCTACCCATAAGGAACTCCATAGAAAGGTAGTAAACAACTTTAACGTCATCTTCGTGATATTTTTCGTGAGTTCTAATCCATTTGTCAGTAACATAATCTCTTACGGTAAAAACGAGAGCCTCATAAACCTGTTCTTCAGATGCGTTTTCGATAGTTTTTCTAGAAAGCATCTTAACATTTTCAAAAAGCTGATTTTTAAAGGTTTCTTTATCAATAAACATCTATTTACCTCCTCAAACTAAACAGTTATTGTAATATCTAAAAAACATAATCCAAATAAATTTATTCAAATTATAAATTTAGTATACATTAATAATACCACTTTTTTCAAAATATAACAAATAAATTTATGTTATTTTTAATTAAATTTATGATTAAAAAATAAATGGCTGTAATCTAGGTGAAATTATAACAATTGACCGTTTTCACAAATAGAATAAATTATTTTTACAGCCTCTGCGTTTGTAATCTCTCTGTCTGGGTCAAATTTTCCGTTTGCGTCAGCAGTAACTATCCCAAGTGCGTTAGCGATAGCTATGCTACCAAAATCTGCGTCACTTTCGTCAACGTCAGAAAAAACATTTTTAAATAAATTCTGTTTGTCAACTATTTTTTCATAATTAAAGATTTCTGTAACAAATCGGCAAACCTCTCTTCTTGTGATAAATTCGCTGTCGTTTGAGAATATATCGTCTGTATCTATGCCATATCGGTTATAAGCCTTGTTAAAATCTTCTTTTGTAATTTTTTCATCAGGTAGGAGCATATCACGTTTAACAAATAAACCCATTTCAAGCAACTTGTTGGCATATTTTTCACACCAATGACCGGCAATATCTTTGTAACTTTCAGGTGCTTTAAATTCTTCCTCATAAACTTCACCATCATAGCCAAGTTTTTCGCCTGTGCTTGCGTCAATATAAGGTGGAACGTTTTCCCCATTTGTTAATGAGTAAGTAAGTGTAACAGGATTAACTTGATTTTGCTCAATAATTTCGTAAGACAATCCAAATTTACCGTCCTTGTCTATAATATCAAAAGCTGTTTTAGGTTCAATAATCTTTGTTGGATTAGGGAACTTAACAGAATTGTACCAGAAACAATTGTAATCAATAATGTTATCTTTATCATCAAATATAATAACTATACCATTTTCCTGAAAATCATAACCATTTACTTTTCTAACGAAATGAAGTTCAGAATTAGTCGAATTTTCTTCTGATAACTCAATATTATTTAATTTAGCAGGTGCTAATTTTTGAATAAGGTCGTTTGCTAAAGCTTTTCTTTTGCTTGAAACTTCCTTTGGAATACTCTCGTTATATTCGTAATTATCATAGCAATAGAAACCTAATATTTCTTTTGTTTTTGCATCAATAGAGGCGTAACCATTTTCATAATTGAAACTCCAAACATATTGGTCTTTGTCAACATTTTTTCTAAAAATAGTAGAGTAGTTAAGTTCACCAAATTTAATATTGCTAGGTATGTTAGCATTTATAAGTTCTTGAGCTTTTTCCTTTGTAATAATATCTTTAGACTCTTCTATCTTTGAAATTTCAATTTCAGACAAATTATTTGTATCAGCTAAACCTGCTTTTGCTGTATCTGTTTCCATTGTATCAGCTTCTTTGTAGACGATAAAATCATCAGCTGGTTTAACAATGTCTAAAGTTTTAGCGTCCACAGATTTGTTGCAAACTAAATAGCTAGGGTAAGCAAGAAAAACTTTACCCTCTTTTTTCTGATAGTCATAATTAAAATAATATTGAGGTTTAAAACAACCTGATTGAAGTAAAGAGTTTATAGCATCGTCCTTTTTTGCAACAGAGTCTGTACTTTCAAAACTGTCATCATTTACATTTTTGTAACCAGAACGGAAACTTTGAATTTCACCGGTATCGCTGTATACATCAATATAAAATCTATTAAATTTCACAGGAACACCATTTTTGACTCTTGAAAAAGTAAATGAATATAAAGCACTGCTGGCGTTGTAGTCTAAGACAGAATATTCATCGCTTACGTTTGGCATAACTTTTTTGATAAAGTCCTTTGCACATTGTAATGCCTCATCTTTAGAAATCTTTCTAGAAAAATCCACTTCCTTATCTTTTGAATAATCAAATTTTTCATAATTTATAAGATTACTGTCCTTGTCAATAACAACAAGTATAGATTTTTCTTCTTCATTTGTTTCTGGATTTATTTTTGTCCAAGTTAGGTTATAATCTTCTTTTCCGTCATATTCACCAATAGAATAATCGAACTCAGAAAATTCATCAGGAATGTCAATTTTTTCTTTTACACTAGTAATTACGTTTTGGATTGTGTCAGATATTTCACCGGCATAAACAGAACTAGCACTTGATAGCATAATAACAGAAAGCATAATTGAAATAAATTTTTTCATATAAATCCCTCCTATAAAAATAAAAGTAATTCATCTAGTATAAGATTAATATACCACAATAAAAGTATCTTGTCTATCGTTTTAAGATTTATATTAAACAAAAAAACAGCGTCACATCGACCAAGTTTATCAAAATAAAAGATAAAGGTCAATGCAACGCTATATACAATTAGTATTTAAAGTCTAGACTTAAAATCTTCATAACCAAATTTTTTAATAACCTTAAATTGCTTGTCTTTTGTATAAAGCACAATATCAGGTAAATTAATACCATTAAAGGTATTATTCTTAACCATAGAATAATGTGCCATATCACAAAAAATGAGCTTATCTCCCTCTTTAAGAGGTTTGTCAAAAGAATAATCACCGATAATATCACCGGATAAACAAGTAGCACTACCAAGACGGTAAGTAAACTGTTTTTTGTTCGGCAAATCAGCACCGATTATTTCCGGACGATAAGGCATTTCAAGAACATCAGGCATATGGCAAGCAGCAGATGTATCTAAAATAGCAATATCCATACCATTTTTCATAGTATCAAGAACTTTAGAAACAAGAAAACCTGTGTTAAGAGCAACTGCTTCTCCCGGTTCAAGGTAAACATCAACATTGTATTTGTTTTTTATAAATAAAATACAATCAATAAGTTTTTGAACATCATAATCTTTTCTTGTAATATGATGACCGCCACCAAAGTTTACCCATTTCATTTGCTTTAAATATTTGCCAAATTTTTCGTCAACAACTTTAATAGTTCTTTCGAGTGTATCAGAATTTTGTTCACACATAGTGTGGAAATGTATACCGTCTACACCGTCAAGACCATATTTTTCAACACCCTCTTCAAAATGTTGTAATGTTATGCCCATTCTTGAATTTTTAAAACAAGGGTTGTATATATCTGTTTCAATTTCAGAATATTCAGGGTTTATTCTTATGCCACATTCAACTTTTTTTCCAGAGTTTGCGACCTTGTTTTTATATTTATTAAACTGGTCAAAAGAGTTAAAAACGATATGCCCGCAATACTTAAGGATTTCATCAAATTCTTCTTCTCTGTAAGCCGGTGAATAGATGTGAACTTCTTTTCCCATTTCTTCAAAGCCAAGTTTAGCCTCAAAGAGTGAACTAGATGTAACACCACTTAAATATTTAGCAATAAGTGGATAAACGCTGTACATAGAAAATCCCTTTTGGGCAAGTAGAATATGACAGCCTGTTTTTTGTTCAACATCGTGTAAAAGTTCAAGATTTTTTATAAGAAGACTTTCATCAACGACATAACAAGGTGTCTGTAAACCATTCAAATTTTCATCATTTATCATTATAAATTCCTCAATAGTTAATAATCAGTTAATTAGTCAACAAGTTCAGGATTAAAACTTTCTTTCCAAGGAAGACCAAATTTATTTAAAGCCTCCATAAATGGGTCTGGGTCAAATTCTTCAATGTTGTAAACGCCGGCTTTGTTCCATTTACCAGTCATAATCATCATAGCACCAATCATAGCAGGTACACCGGTTGTGTAAGATATAGCCTGTGAACCAACTTCTTTGTAACATTCCTGATGGTCGCAAACGTTGTAAACATAATAAGTTTTAGGAACACCGTCTTTAACACCTTGCATAATACAACCGATATTAGTTTTACCTTTAGTTCTAGGTCCTAAAGAAGCAGGGTCAGGAAGAACAGCTTTAAGGAATTGTAAAGGAACAATTTTTTTACCTTCAAAGTCGATAGGTTCGATAGAAGTCATACCGACATTTTCAAGAACTTTAAGGTGAGTAAGATATTTTTCAGAGAAAGTCATAAAGAAACGGATTCTTTTGATACCTTTGATGTTAAGAGCAAGTGACTCAAGTTCTTCGTGGTGAAGTAAGTACATATCTTTTTCACCGATTTCAGGGAAGTTATAAACCTTTTTAATTTCCATAGGTTCAGTTTCAACCCATTTACCATTTTCAATATAGCTACCTTTTGCACTAACTTCTCTTATGTTAATTTCAGGGTTAAAGTTAGTAGCGAAAGGATAACCGTGGTCACCGGCATTAGCGTCAAGAATATCAATATAATTAATTTCATCAAAGTAGTGTTTTTGAGCATAAGCACAGAAAACTCCGGTAACACCAGGGTCAAAGCCACTACCAAGAAGAGCAGTTATACCGGCTTTTTCAAATTTTTCTCTATAAGCCCATTGCCATTTATATTCAAATTTAGCAGTGTCAAGAGGTTCATAGTTAGCAGTATCCATATAATTTGTCTTAGTAGCAAGACAAGCGTCCATAATAGTCAAATCCTGATAAGGAAGAGCAACGTTTATAACGATGTCAGGTTTAAACTGGTTTATAAGTTCAACAAGTTCATCAACGTTATCTGCATCAACTTGAGCAGTTTGGATTTTAGTTTTTCCACCATCAAGTTTTTCTTTAAGAGCGTCACATTTTGATTTTGTTCTACTAGCTATACAAATCTCTTCAAAGACCTCAGAATTTTGACAACATTTATGAACAACAACGCTTGCAACGCCACCAGCACCAATAATTAAAGCTTTACCCATTTTTCAATTCCTCCTAATAAACAATATTTAAAACAATTAAAACCGTGGGCTTTGCCCACACCCACAAGCCTTTAAAAAGGCTTGACCTAAACTTTTGTCGGAAACTTCGTTTCCTTTCTTGTCATCGTCTTATAGTAGTTAAAACAAAATTTTACAAAAATCTAAATCTTAAACTTTTATTCAATCAATTCCTTAACATAGTTAGGGAGAGCAAAACTACCCTTATGCAGTTCTGTATTATAGTACTTTGTTTTAATTCCAAGACCGTTCCAATAATCCTCTTTAATGTCTTTTATCGGGTCAAATTTTTTTGAAGCAAACCCAAAGAGCCAATGTCCGGAAGGATAAGTCGGAATATGAGCCTGATATAACTTTGTACAAGGGAAAAATTGTTTTATTTTTTCATTTGCCCTTTGTAATGAATCGGCATATATTTTATAATAAGGACTTTCGTGTTGATTAACGAGTATACCGTCATCAGTCAAAATCTTAAAACAATTTCCATAGAACTCTTTTGTGAATAACCCCTCACCAGGACCAAAAGGGTCAGTAGAATCAACGATTATAAGGTCATATAGTTTTTCTTTGTTACGAACAAATTTAAGACCATCTTCATAAAAGATTTTAACTCTTTCGTCTGATAATTTTCCGGCAGTTTGAGGTAAATATTTCTTACAAGCCGAAACGACCATTTCGTCTATTTCGACTAAATCAATTTCCTCAATAGAGTCATACTTAGTAAGTTCCCTAACCGTTCCACCGTCACCGCCACCGATAACAAGAACCTTTTTGATGTCAGGATTAACAGCCATAGGTACGTGAGAAATCATATCGTGATAAATAAACTCATCTTTTTCAGTAACCATCATAAGGCTGTCAAGTGTCAAGAAAACACCAAATTCATTTGAACGCATAATGTCAATTCTTTGAAAATTGCTTTTAGCAGAATATAAGTGTTCGTCTACTCTAATAGAAAATCTTACATCAGGGCTGTGTTCTTCTGTGTACCAAAGTTCCATAATAATATCTCCCCTTTCAGTGAAATATATAAAAAAATTTGCAGAGTGTCGAAAAAGTTAATTTTTATCGTTATTGTCGATTTCAAAAAGCGTCGCAGACTTTTA
>CABVAP010000099.1 GCA_902496345.1 uncultured Eubacteriales bacterium | reverse complement strand
AATGTCGGGGGTGCAGGGGTGTTCCCCTGCTCGTTTGTGGGGGTCTGGGGGGAATCGAAACCCCCCAGGTTTTTGGGTACTTTTTGCAATCAAAAAGTACCACGCCGTAGGCAAATAAATAGATTTCCAATTAAATCGGATTATAAACCAAAAAACTAAAACCACCACAAAACTAGTTTTTTTAAATATCTTTATTCAAAAATTTTCACGCCGTAGGCAAATAAATAGATTTCCGATGTAATCGGATTATAAACCCAAAACTAAAACCACCACAAAACTAGTTCTTAAAATCTTTTTACTTAAAAAGGTTCACCCCTACAAACCCCAATTTGTATTCTTAAAAATGTTAGAAAAATTACGGAGGTGTGGTATGTCAAGTGTACTTTTAAATCCGTTTTCGGAGATAGAAAATTTTAAAAATGTTGTAAATTCAATAAACGAAAATCAAACCCCTGTGCTTGTAACAGGGGTTGTTGGTTCGCAAAAATCTCACCTTATTTATGGTATAACTGATGAACTTTCTCGCCCATCTCTTGTAGTTGCTGAAAATGAACTTCGTGCAAAAGAGATTTTTGACGATATGACTTTTTTTAATAAAAAAAATGTTATGCTCTATCCCTCTAAGGATATTATATTTTATAGTGCCGATATTAAAAGTACCGACATCATTAGAAAAAGATTTGAAATTATAAGCAACGTTATATCTCAAAAAAATGAACAAGAAAATTTTACAATTGTTTTGTCTGTTGAATCTCTTTTTGATAGACTCGTTCCCAAAGATGTCTTTAAAAATTTTATCCTCCAGCTTGAAGAGGGTATGCAAGTCGATATTGATAAGTTTTGCGAAAAATTAGTCTTTATGGGATATGACAGATGTGATTTAGTCGAAAGTCAAGGTCAGTTTGCTGTTAGAGGTGGTATCATTGATATTTTTTCGCCTGTTTCTGAGTCAGCTATTAGAATTGAATTTTGGGGCGATGAAATAGATACAATAAGGACTCTTGATGAATATTCTCAGCGTTCTGTTGATAAAGTTCAAAAAATTACTATTTACCCTATGCGTGAACTTGTTTATGGCGAAAAAGAGCTTAAATCGGCTTTGGCTAAAATAAATAAAGAATTTAAAAATGTTCTTGCTACTTTTGAAAAGAAATCTAAAATTGATGAGGCTACAAACCTTAAAGAGTATATAGGTGAGGCAATCGAAAGACTTACCGAAGAAAAAAGTATTTCTGGCGTTGACAAGTATATAAACTATTTCTATGACAACACGGAAACGTTACTCGATTATTTGCCAAAAGACACTATTATTTATTTTGATGAGCCTAACAGGATAAGCGAACACGCTCAAAGAGTTTTAGATGAGTTCGCCGAAAGTATAAAAGGGCGAATTGAAAAAGGCTATATGCTTCCTTCAAATGCAAATATGGTCTATACTTATCAAGATATACTTCAAAAAACTTCTAAGTTTACTGAAGTTTTGTTTACTGGAATTGTAAAAAATATAAAGGACTTTAAATTAAAATCAAGCTATGAATTTTTAGTTAAATCTTCTGGTACTTTTAAAAATAATTTTGAATTACTTCTTGATGAACTTAACTATATGACATCAAATGATTATCGAATTATATTTTTAGCTGGAAACAAAACAAGGTGCGAAAGAATAGTTAAAGACTTAAACTCAAACGATGTTACGGCTTTTTTCTCTGAAAATCCGGATAGGCTCGCTATGAGTAAAAATGTCGTTTATGTTTTAAGGGGAAGCCTTACAACAGGTTTTGAGTATGTAAAAGAAAAATTTGTTGTGATAAGCGACAAAGAAATTTTTGGAACAGAAAAAAAGAAAAGAAAAGCTAAGAAAAAGAAAAACAGCGTGAAAATTCAAAGCTTTTCTGACCTTAAAGTTGGCGACTATGTCGTTCACGATAACCACGGTATCGGTATCTTTAGGGGTATTGAAAAAATGACCTCTGACGGTGTTTCAAAGGACTATATGAAAATTGGGTATGCCGATGAGGGAAATCTTTATGTCGCAATAAACCAGATGGATATGGTTCAAAAATATATAGGTGGTGAAGCTCATCTTCCAAAACTTAACAAGCTCGGTGGAACTCAATGGATAAAAGCCAAAGCAAAAGCTAAAAAGGCAGCTTATATATTGGCACAAGACTTAGTTGATTTATATGCTCAAAGACAGGCTGCAAAAGGATTTACCTATTCTAAAGATAATGTTTGGCAAAGAGAGTTTGAAGATTCTTTTCCTTTTGAAGAAACTGACGACCAGCTTAACGCAATTGAAGATGTTAAGGCTGATATGGAAAGTGGAAAAGTTATGGATAGACTTGTCTGTGGAGATGTTGGTTTTGGAAAGACAGAAGTTGCACTTCGTGCTGCTTTTAAAGCTGTTCAAGACTCAAAACAAGTTGCATATCTTGTGCCAACTACGATACTTGCTCAACAGCATTTCAATACATTTCTAACAAGAATGCAAAATTTCCCGATAAGGGTTGAAATGATGTCTAGATTTAGAACACCTAAACAACAAAGAGAAACAATTAACGGTCTTAAAAACGGAAGTGTTGACATCGTTGTCGGAACTCACAGGATTTTATCAAAAGACCTTGAATTTAAAAATTTGGGACTTATAATCGTCGATGAAGAACAACGATTTGGTGTTGCACATAAGGAAAAAATGAAATCAATGAAACAAGATGTAAATGTTTTAACCCTTACTGCAACACCTATACCAAGAACTTTGCATATGAGCCTTACAGGCATAAGGGATATGAGTATTCTTGAAGAGCCACCAAGTGAAAGATTACCTATTCAAACTTATGTTATGGAATACAATGATGAATCTGTTAAAGACGCTATTCACAGGGAACTCGCAAGGGGTGGTCAAGTATACTATTTAAACAACAGGGTAAACAACATTTCCGAGGTTTCTTTGAAAATTCAAAAACTTGTCCCAGAGGCAAATGTCGCCTTTGCACACGGTCAAATGAGTGAAAGAGAACTTGAAAACATTATGCTTGAATTTATGAACGGTAACATTGATGTTTTGGTTTGTACAACGATAATCGAAACGGGTCTTGATATTCCTAATGTAAATACTATTATAATTCAAGACGCTGACTGTATGGGACTTTCCCAGCTTTATCAGTTACGTGGAAGGGTTGGACGTTCTAGCCGAAGTTCTTTCGCTTATCTTATGTATCGAAAAAACAAGGTTCTTCAAGAGGTTTCAGAAAAAAGACTTCAAACCATTAAAGAGTTTACAGAGTTTGGTTCGGGATTTAAAGTTGCTATGCGTGACCTTGAAATAAGAGGTGCTGGCAATCTACTTGGAGCAGAGCAACACGGGCATATGGACACAGTGGGTTATGATATGTATTGTAAACTTTTAGACCAGGCCGTGCTTGAGCTTAAAGGTGAAAAAGTTAAAGAAGAGTTTGAAACACTTATTGATGTAACGATAAATGCCTATATTCCTGAAAGTTATATTGTAAATGAAGAACAGAAATTGGATATGTATAAGAAAATTTCTGAAATTCAAAATCAGAATGATTTCTTTGATGTTCAAGATGAGCTTGAAGACAGATTCGGAACAATCCCTAATGCTGTACAAAATTTACTTGATATTGCCATTATGAAGAGCGTTGCACACAGTATTGGTGTTATAAGCGTGATTCAAAGGGGTGAAAACATAGTAGTGAAATTTAAGCCAGACGCTGAAGTTGATGTTGCTAAGCTCCTTGAGGTTATAAAAGAGAACAGCAAACAGCTTATGCTAAGTGGTGGTGGGGCAACTCCTTACATTACTTTCAAAACAAACGGAAGCAAAAAATTTATTATTGAGCTTAAAGGCTATCTTGAAAAAATGTTGTAAATAGGTGACTTTGAGATTTTGTTAAATTGATTTTGGTAAGCCAATGTGCTATTGTTGATTTTAATAAAAATATTAGAGCATTGGGGTAAAGCCCATCATTCTTTAAAAAGTTTTGATAAACCATAATTTGTAAAAATATTAAGCACTTATTGTTGCTTAAAAATATTTTAATATAGTATTAAAATGCAAGTAAAGTCGTTTTTTCTTGCATTTTTTTCGTATAAAGTTAAATTTATTTTAGTTATCATATTGACGAAACAGTGGTTATTGTATTATAATGAAAAGTGAATTTTACTTTATTTGTTGTGCTTTTGTCACTTTTGTTAAATTTTTAATAAATGATAAATTTACAACAACTATTTAATATAACCCGATTTTTTTTGAAATTGGTATCTAAAAAATTATTTAAAAATTTTAATCTGCGTTATCTTTCGATTTATTGATTTCGTTTGATGACTCAAATCTAAGGGAGGATTTAAAAAATGGAAAGAGTTTATAATTTTTCAGCAGGCCCTTCTATGTTACCTTTGCCTGTTTTGGAAAAAGTTCAAAAAGAGTTAGTTTGTTACGGTAATTCTGGTATGTCCGTTATGGAGATGAGTCATCGTTCCAAAGTTTTTGATGATATTATCAAAAATGCTGAAAAACTTTTAAGAGAACTTATGAACATTCCTGATAATTATAAAGTTATGTTCTTGCAAGGTGGCGGTTCTACTCAATTCGCTATGATTCCTATGAACCTCTTTAAAAACAGCAAAAAAGCTGATTTTGTTAAAACTGGTCAATGGGCTAAAAAAGCTGCTGAAGAAGCTTCTAAATTCGGTACTGTAAACATCGTTGCATCTTCTGAGGACAAGACTTACTCCTATATTCCTGTTCTTGACCCTAAAACTTTCTCACCTGATGCTGACTACTTCTACATAACTCACAACAACACTATCTACGGTACAAGATACACTGAACTTCCTGACACAGGTAATGTTCCTCTTGTTGCTGATATTTCTAGTGATATTATGTCTGAAGTTATGGACGTTAGCAAATTTGGTCTTTTATTTGCTGGTGCTCAGAAAAATGTCGGCCCTGCTGGTGTTACTATTGCTATCGTTAGAGATGACTTAATTGGCGAACCTATCCCAGGTACTCCAACTATGCTCACTTACTCTATTCACGCTGAAAAACAATCTCTTTATAACACTCCTCCTTGCTTCGCTATTTACGTTGCAGGTCTTGTTTTTGAATGGATTAAAGAAAACGGTGGAGTTAAAGGTATTCAGGCTCTTAATGAAGAAAAAGCTGGTATTCTCTATGATTTCCTTGACGCTTCTTCTATGTTCAAAGGCACTGTTGTTCCTAAAGACCGTTCTCTTATGAACGTTCCTTTCGTTACTGCTAGCGATGAACTTAACGCTAAATTTATCAAAGAAGCTACTGACCACGGTTTTGTAAACCTTAAAGGTCACCGTACTGTTGGTGGTATGCGTGCTAGTATCTACAACGCTATGCCTATCGAAGGTGTTCAGAAACTTGTTGACTTTATGAAGAAATTCGAAGTTGAAAACAAATAATTTTTTTTCAATAAGGTCTATTTTATCGACTTATTAAAATCTATATGAGCTATTTTTAACCCTAAACTTTTGGTATTTTGAACTATCTTAAAGGTCAAAAGTTTAGGTGTAGCTCTTTGGTTTCGAAATATATTAAAAAACGGCTCTTTACCTTTTGGTTCGCCGTTTTTTCTAAAATTAGAATTTTTTTAGGAGGATTTTTTGATATGTATAACGTTTTGACTTTAAACAAAATTTCAAAAGTTGGTTTAGCTAAATTACCAACTGATTTATATAACGTAGCTGATGAACAGAATAGCCCTGATGCTATCCTTTTAAGAAGTTTTAAAATGCACGATATGGAACTTCCTGAAAGTCTTTTAGCTGTTGCTAGATGTGGTGCTGGCGTAAACAACATTCCTCTTGACAAATGTGCTGAAAAAGGTATCGTTGTTTTCAACACTCCAGGTGCTAACGCTAACGCTGTTAAAGAGCTTGTTTTAACTGCTCTTTTAATCTCTTCTCGTAAAATCGTTGAAAGCTACAACTGGGCTCAGGCTTTAAAAGGTACTGAAGGTGTTGCTGCTGCTGTTGAAAAAGGAAAATCTCAGTTCGCTGGTCCTGAAATCACTGGCAAAACTTTAGGTATTGTTGGTCTTGGTGCTATCGGTGTTCTTGTTGCTAACGCTGCTGTTGCTCTTGGTATGAACGTTATCGGTTACGACCCATTCCTTTCTGTAAATGGTGCTTTAAGAATTAATTCTGCTGTTAAATATACAACTAATCTTGATGACATCTTTGCTAACAGTGACTACATTACAGTTCACGTTCCTCTTACTCCTGACACTAAAGAATTAGTTTGCAAAGAAAGTATTGCAAAAATGAAAGACGGTGTTAGAATTATCAACCTTGCTAGAGGTGAGCTTGTAAACATCGCTGATGTAAAAGAAGCTCTTGAAAGTGGCAAAGTTGCTAAATATGTTACTGACTTCCCTAACGAAGACGCTGTTGGTGTTGATGGTATTATTACTTTACCTCACCTTGGTGCATCTACTCCAGAGGCTGAAGACAACTGTGCTATTATGGCAGCTAACGAAATGAGAGAATATCTTGAAAATGGTAACATTATCAATTCTGTAAACTACCCTGCTTGCTCTTTAGCTAGAACTGGTAAAAACAGAGTTTGCGTACTTTACAAAAATTCTGATGATATGGTTAGCAAAATTACAGCTGTTGTTTCTGCTTCTGATATGGTTAGCAAAACTAGAGGTGATTTTGGTTACGCTATCATTGATACTGACGCTGATGTTGATGCAAGTGCTATCACTGCAATCGCTGGTGTTATCAAAGTTAGAGTTCTTTAAGATATACAAAATAAACTCCTTAGGGTTTATTGCTTGAAAATTAATTTTACAAAATTTTAAAAGGGTTGTCTGTTGACAGCCCTTTTTTCAAAGGAGGAATTATTATGGCAACTATCAGACCTTTTAAAGCAATTAGACCAGATGAAAAATTTGCACAAAAGGTTGCTGCACTACCTTATGACGTTATGAGTAGCAAAGAGGCTAGAAAAATGGTTATTGGAAACCCTTACTCTTTTTTACACGTTGACAGGGCAGAAATTGACCTTGATGAAAGTATAAACATATACGATGACAGGGTATATCAAAAGGCAAAGGACAATCTTCAAAAAATGATTTCCGACAAAGTTCTCATTCAAGACGAAAAGCCTATGTTCTATATCTATATGTTGACTATGAACGGAAAAAGTCAAAGTGGACTTGTTGTTTGCACATCTATAGATGAATATTTACAAAACAAAATTAAAAAGCACGAGCTTACAAGAGAAGAAAAGGAACAGGACAGAATCCGTCACGTTGACACTTGCAACGCAAACACAGGCCCTATTTTCCTTACTTACAGAGCAAAAGACGAAATAACACAAATTATTGAGGATTACAAAAAAAATAACCAAGCTGTTTACGATTTTACATCTGATGATGATATATCTCACAAAGTTTGGGTTATTTCGGAAGATAATGTTATAGGAAACCTTATTGAAAAATTTAAGGACATACCGTCTTTATACATCGCTGACGGTCACCACAGAAACGCTTCGGCTGTTAAGGTTGGATTAAAAAGAAGAGGCGAAAACCCTGATTTTGACCCTAATGCAGAATTTAACTTCTACTTATCTGTTTTATTCCCTGATAACGAGCTTTACATTATGGACTATAACAGAGTTGTTAAAGATTTGAACGGTTTATCAAAAGAGGAATTTTTGGGAAAGATTAAAGAAAATTTTGATGTGGAAAAGGTTGGGGAGACCGGTTCGCCTTGCAAACCTAAAAAATCAAATGAGTTTGGTATGTACATTGACGGAGAATGGTATTTACTTTCAGCAAAGGAAAATATCATCGACAAAGGCGACCCTGTTTTAAGTCTTGATGTTTCGATTTTACAAAATCATTTGCTTGCTCCAATTTTAGGGATAGGTGACCCTAGAACTGATTCTAGGATTGACTTTATTGGTGGTATAAGGGGACTTTCTGAACTTGAAAGACGTGTTGACTCAAAGGAAATGGTCGTTGCATTCTCTATGTTCCCAACAACGGTTGGTCAGCTTATGGAAATCGCTGACGCTGAAAAAATTATGCCCCCTAAATCAACTTGGTTTGAGCCAAAGCTTAGAAGCGGGTTATTTATACACGAGTTATAAATTGGGGTTTGTAGGGGTAAATTTTTTTGAGTAAAAAGATTTCAAAAACTAGTTTTGTGGTGGGTTTAATTTTTCTGCTTATATCCGATTTTATCGGAAATCTATTTATTTGCCTACGGCGTGGCATTTTTTAAGTAAAAAGATTTAAAAGACTAGTTTTGTGGTGGTTTCAGTTTTTGGGTTTATAATTCGATTTCATCGGAAATCTATTTATTTGCCTACGGCGTGGTACTTTTTGATTGCAAAAAGTACCCAAAAACCTGGGGGGTTTCGATTCCCCCCAGACCCCCACAAACGAGCAGGGGA
>CABVAP010000098.1 GCA_902496345.1 uncultured Eubacteriales bacterium | reverse complement strand
TATGACCCCCTGCTTGTAAGGCAGATGCTCTCCCAGCTGAGCTATGCTCCCATAAGCAATCACTACGTAACAACCACATTGATTATAATAGCATATAAAAAAACAAATGTCAAGAGATTTTTATAAAAAATTCAAAAAAACTTTTGCAAAAAAAATTGGAATTTTTACTTGACAATTTATGTATAATAATATATAATTATATCTGTTGTTGATGATATGCACCATTAGCTCAGTTGGTAGAGCAGCTGACTCTTAATCAGAAGGTCCAGGGTTCGAGCCCCTGATGGTGCATAATTTTTGAGCTGTCCTTGGGACGGCTCTTTTTTTGTAAATATCTTTAACATAAAAAATGAAAAATGCTATTGAAATAAACTTCAATAGCATTTTTCGCCACAATTAAATTTTTTAATACAATACAATAAAATAGCTTCTAAAAAAATTGATAACTATAACTTACAAACTATGTAAGTTACGATATTGTTTTTTATTCAAGATTTTCAATAGTATATTCCAATATATCTCTGGCTATTGGTATCGCACGACTCCCATTACCTGCATTTTCAAGCAAAACTGTAACAACTACTTTTGGGTCATCGGCTGGGGCAAATGCCGTAAACCAAGCGTGGTCCTTTCCAGAAGCATTTTCTGCTGTTCCTGTTTTTCCAGCAACGGATATATTTTTAAGCTTTGCCTCAACACCTGTTCCAGAATCTACAACTTTTTTCATCATCTCTGTTAATGTATCAGATGTTTCTTTTGTAAATACGTCTGATAATCTTTCTGGAAATGTTGTGTCTACTGTATTTCTTGTGTATGACTCTGTATGGTCTATTATATATGGTTTCATCATTACGCCGTCATTTGCAACTGCTGATGTTATCATTGCTAAATGAAGAGGAGTTACAAGTGTTTTACCTTGACCTATTGCTGTTTCTGTTATCTCTGTTATTTTTGAATTTTCATCTAAAGAAAAAGAACTTTTGTTATAGTCAAGAATAAAATTGTATGGCTTATTAAACATAGCCTTATCAGCATATTCTGTGAGTGAATTGCTACCAAGCCTTAAACCTATTGTTGCAAAAAATGTATTACAAGAATTTTCTAATGCTTCTGATAAAGTTACTTTTCCGTGTTTTGTTGAATTAAAGCAATGTATTTTTTTCCTATCAAATGAGTCTTCCCCTTTACAAACGTATAAAAATGAGGCATAGTTTGGCTCTTTTTCTATCTCTGCACCGGCTGTCAACATTTTGAATGTTGAACCAGGGGGATATAGACCTTGCGTTGCTCTATTTAAAAGAGGGCTGTTTTCTGTGTCATTTTTTAATTCTTCCCAATTTTCCTCTATGTCGTTAGGGTTGAAATTAGGATATGAAACCATTGAAAGGATTTTACCTGTTGATGGCTCCATTACAACAACGGCCCCTTTTGATTTTCCTAATTTTTTATATACATATTTTTGTAATTTACTATTTATTGTTAAAAATACATTGTTCCCTTTTGGAGTTGAATCATCTGAAATAATAGCATTAAACCTTTGGTATAGCTCATTGTCAAGTTCTTGTAAAATAAAGTTGCATTTTGCTTCAAGTCCTGCTTTGCCCTTTGGAGTATAACCTATTACGTGGCAAAATTCTTCGGGATAATAATAATTTCTTTGCATAGCTCCATTATTCTCCGTTGTATCTGCCAAGGTTATACCTTTACTATCAAAAATCATTCCTCTTTTTACACTATCATCAATTTTATTTAACCTAGGGTTATATGAATTAATTGCTATATCTTTTTCAAATACCGTAAAATTAACGAGATGTACAATTAATAGTATAAAAAGTAGGGTATAAAAAATAAATACCCTTTTCATCATTTTTTTCATTACATAATCACCAACTATATATTTAAAATACCTATCCAAAAATTTAGCTATTTACAGCGTTTAAAGATGAAACTCGCTGTATCATTCCGATTATTATAAAACTCATAATCATAGAAGTACCACCATAGCTGATAAAAGGAAGCGTTACACCAGTCATAGGAATCAATTTTATTACGCCACCTATTATTAAAAATGTTTGGAAACATAAAAGACAGGTTAGGGCAGACACAAGTACACTCATATATCTATTTCTTGATGTCAATGCTATCTTTATCGCTGAATAAAAGATTGTTAAAAACATTAAAATTATACATATAACAAAAATGACACCAAATTCCTCACATATCGCCGAAAAAATAAAATCTCTTTCAACAACCGGTATTGATGACGGCATACCACGATTAAGCCCTGAACCCCAAAATCCATAGGTCGTTAATGCAAACAACGATTGAGTTATTTGATAGCCACCGTCTGCTATGTCTGCCCAAGGATTTAGCCACGATGCAACTCTTGTTCTGATATGGCTAAACAGGTTATAGGCTACAAAGGAGGCAATAGACGCCATCACCGTTCCTAACACTAATATTAGATTACTTGAGGTTGTTATATACATTATTACCATATATGTTACAAAGAAAATCAACGCACTACCTAAATCTTTTTGAAAAACCAAAACTAAAATTACAAAGGCACTTATCACAGTCCCTATAATTAAGTTGACGAAAGATACTTTCGGCTTTGCAAGCTCTGCAACAAGGTATAAAACAAATAATAGCTTTATAGGTTCAGAGGGTTGAAAAGTTATTGATTTTATAGTAAGCCAGTTTTTCGCACCACCCTCTGTATTTCCGAAAAAGAATGTCATAAGCAAAAGCAATATTGTAACACCTAAATATAAATATTTTAGTTTTGAAAGGTCTTTTATAAAGTCAAGTACAAAGGGCATTACAAAAGTTATTATAAATCCAGCTAACAGCCATATAAGTTGTTTTTGGGCAAGCTCTGGATTTAATCTTTGTAACATAACAAGCCCTATATCACATATAAAAAAAATACTATTCCAAATTAATTTACTTGAATTTGGGTAAGTTATTCTTAACATAATATGTGCTACTGTAAAAAGCACTATCCCTAAAAAGCATATTAATAACGCATTTGGCTCAAAGGCGTGGCTCTCTGGGTTAAACGATAATATCAGAAAAGCCGTTGAGTGAAAGAGAATAAGGGCGAGATATTGTCTAAATACACAATTATTTATATTACTATTGAAAATTTCGTGGCTTGTTAAAATCATTTTTAAGCTTTGCCATAAAAAGAAAATTATATAAAACAAAAAAAGATATTTACTTAAAATTATTAAAAGTTCATACATAATTATTCACTCCGTAATAAGAGATAATTTATAAAATTCCTTTGAATAAATGACCTGTAGTAAAGCCTTTTTCTCTTATATTTTCAATAGTAGCCTTAACCCTTTTATCTTCTGTATTGTCACTTAAAAGTTTTATATGTGAATATAATATATCATCGGTTTCTGATTTGTTTTCGTCTGTCAATGTAATTCTTAAATATTTTGGATTTATTTTATTTAATTCATCAAATTTACTTAAAATGCACACAGGTACGCTATTTAAAATAAAAGATGTACAGGTTAAACAATCCCTTTGAACTGGGAAATCTACACCCATTCTGTCCTTTATAAAATAATTGCCTTCGTTATCTTTTAATTTACAAAACATTCCTGTTTCTTTTTTTGCATCATACAAGCCGACAGGGCATTGGTGGGTTGTCATCAATGTCAATCTTCCATAAGTAAATATTTCTGAATTTTCATCAACTATATTTTTGAGTTCATTTATAGTAAGCTCTGGTGATAACGTTATAGTGTCAAACAAATTTTCCATAAATGTTGCACTTGCACTATTAAATATATTAAATGTGTAATCAGCAACAATTTTTTTATTTGTATTTAATTCTTGGAAATTTCTAAGTAAATAACCGTCAGCAGAACTTTCTTCAAATCTTTTAAATAATTGCTCAAATTTTTTGAAAAATGGCTCACGATATATTCTTGGCATACAAATAAAAAACTCAATATTGTTTTTATGAGCAAGGTCAATGTAATTTTCAAGGTTATCTAAAAGCGTGTTATTTAGTTCAAAATAAATTCGCTTTATTTTATGATTTATTGCAGTCAAAAATTGCTCTTTTGTTGATAAATGAACAGTTATAAATTTTTCGGCACTATATTTTTTATCTTTAGGTTTATACAAAACATCAATTGAATCTCGTTTATAATTTGATACTATCTTTTCGGTAAATAAAGCTATTGCTTCACGTTTAAACGCATTTATTTCACCTATTGGTAAATATATATCATCATCGCAAACAACCTCTTTAAAACTCAAAATAAAAGGTGTTTCGCCTGTTTTTGAAAGGCGTTTAACTAAATCTTCTTTGCTTATTGGATTTTTTTCTGCTTTTTGAATAATCGGTCCTGTAAGTTCAGCATATATATCAGTATTCTCAGGACAGACCAATTTTATTTTTAAATTTGAATTTGTTTTTGCACAGACATAAGCAAAAATTTCTCGTTTTCTTGTGTCTTTTTGGTATTCTTTTTTTAATTCATCATTTAACAGTTTATCAAAAGATTTATAAACCAAGTTGCCTTTTGAAATATTACCTTTTATATTTACAGAAATTTTTTCTCCTGTATATGCAGATTTTGAAATTCCTGTTCCAACGTGTGGGGCTTTATTGGTCCATATTTCAATACCATCTCCGGCTGTTACTGGTTTAGATAATGAAATTATCGCACGCCCTGTTGATTTATTATAACTTTCTACAATGCCTATTTTTATGCCACTACTCTTTGGGGAAGGGCTTATCATTTTTGTACCTGCCCAATCTCTTAAATAGCCAGTTGAAAAATTTCCACCACGATTGAATATCTGTGTTAATTTTTCTATGTCTTCATTTAGTGGAGATGAAAAGCTATTTTTTACAGATAAGTCTATATATTTTCGGTAAGTTTTTGTTACTTGAGCAACATATTCTGGACTTTTCATTCTACCTTCTATCTTAAATGATTTTACACCAGAATTTACAAGGTTATCTATAAAATCAAGCGACATAATATCCCTTGGACTTAATAAATAGTTTTCAGTAATTTTTTTGCCATTTTTGTAAAAAGCATATTTTAAACGGCAAGGCTGGGCACATTGTCCACGATTTCCACTTCGCTCACCTATTAAGCTACTCATTAAGCAACGCCCAGAATAACTTACACACAACGCTCCGTGAACAAAAACCTCTATTTCAGAAGACGTATTGTTACAGATATTTTCGATTTCATTCATCGATAATTCTCTACTCAAAACAACCCTAGCATAGCCTAATTTTTCTAAAAATTTAACGGTATGTATATTGTGTGCTGTCATTTGTGTACTTGCGTGAAGCCTTATCTCAGGAAAACTTTTTTTCAATATGCTAAAAATTCCTAAATCTTGTACAATAAACGCATCTACACCAGCAGAATACATTTTTGAAACGAATTTTAAGACGTCATTTATCTCACAATCTTTATATAGTATGTTTAAAGTTATAAGGACTTTAACACCTCTTATGTGACAAAAATCGATTATTTCAATTAATTCTTCATCAGAAAAATTTGAAGCATATTTTCTTGCATTAAATTTTTTTCCACCAAGATAAATTGCATCACACCCATTATTTACAGCAGAATATAGACTTTCTCTTGTACCAACAGGGGAAAGTAATTCTGTACAATTTTTTTTGTTCAAAAATATCACCCGTTCTTTTTTAGTTATCAAAAGTATTTATAAAATCAGCTAACTCATTTTGTGAATTTTCAAGTTTTACTTTTGTTTCTGAAAGCTCATCTTCAGTATTTTTTAATTTCATTCTTAATTGGTTTAACTCTGATTGTGATAATGTGTATTTTTCACGTATATCTGAAAGTTCTTGCTGTGATGAGCTAAAACTATTTTTTATTTCATCAAATTCATTTTTTAAACTTTCATATTCTGTATTGGAATTTTCAAAATCGCTTTGTGAATTTTCAAGTTCTTGTTTAAGTTTTGAAAGTTCATTCTGTGAAGAATCATATTTTTCACGAATTTGGCTGAGTTCAGCTTTAGAAGTATTTAAACTGTTTCTTGTGTTTTCAAGCTGATTTTGTAAATTGTCTAGTTTAGAGTCAGAATTAGACTTGTTAGCTTTAAGGTTATTAACCTCGTTTTGAACTTTAGTAAGTTTTTCTTTAGTCTGAGCAAGTTCGGCCTGAGAAGAATCATATTTTTCACGAACTTGATTGAGTTCAGCTTTAGAGGTATCTAGACTATTTTTAGCATTATCAAGTTGATTCAAAAGGCTATCAAGTTTAGAGTCGGAATTAGACTTGTTAGCTCTGAGGTTATTAATTTCATTTTGAGCCTTTGTAAGTTTTTCTTTAGTCTGGTTAAGCTCAGCTTGAGAAGAATCATATTTTTCACGAACTTGGGCAAGTTCAGTTTTAGAAGTATTTAAATTGTTTCTAGTGTTATCAAGCTGATTTTGTAAATTATCAAGTTTAGAATCAGAATTGGACTTATTAGCTCTTAAATTATTAACTTCATTTTGAACTTTAGTAAGTTTCTCTTTGGTCTGGTTAAGCTCAGCTTGAGAAGAATCATATTTTTCACGAACTTGAGCAAGTTCAGTTTTAGAAGTATTTAAATTATTTCTAGTGTTATCAAGCTGATTTTGTAAATTATCAATTTTAGAGTCAGAATTGGATTTATTAGCTCTTAAATTATTAACTTCATTTTGTGCTTTAGTAAGTTTCTCTTTGGTTTGGTTAAGCTCAGCTTGAGAAGAATCATATTTTTCACGAACTTGAGCAAGTTCAGTTTTAGAAGTATTTAAATTATTTCTAGTGTTATCAAGCTGATTTTGTAAATTATCAATTTTAGAGTCAGAATTGGACTTATTAGCTCTTAAATTATTAACTTCATTTTGTGCTTTAGTAAGCTTTTCTTTAGTCTGGTCAAGCTCATTTTGGAAATTTTCTAGTTTGCTTGCTGTTTCACCTAATGTTGAGTTTGTAACATCTAATTCCTTTTTACTTTCTAAAAGTTCTAATTCAGAATTTTTGAATTTTTCTTTAGTTTCTTCAAGTTCTACTTTGATTTTTTCATATTCACTAAACTTTTCGGAATTTTCATTTTTATATTTTTCAAATTCTTCTTTTATTTTTAAATTTTCAGATTCAGCATTTTCTAATTTTACTTTTGTTTTATCAAAGTCACTTTGAATTTTTGAGTATTTTTGTTTCATATCCTCAAGCTTTGAATTTAAAGAAGTTGATTTTATTTCTAAAGACTGACATTCTTCCTTTAACTGGTCAATCTCTTTGTCTTTTTTTATTATATGCTCTTTATTAAGCTGAAAAGTGTTTTCGTTTTTCTCTTTTTCAGCTTCAAGTTTTTGACATCTTTCTCTTTCCTTGAAATAATCGTCTGCTATATTTAATGTAACAAGGAGAGATGATTTATTTAAGTTAATTTGACTATTTTTACCCTTATTAAGTTCATTTATTTTGTTATTTATATAATCGGCAACGGATTGAATATATGATTCACTTTCAATACCTACAAGAGTATATAATGTGCTATCTATTATAACTTTTACATAATTTTTATTATTTTCCATAAAAGGTTCCTCCTAAATCTTTTCTTATTTATCTTTCGGAATTATAACAAATATTACAGAAATACTGAATTTTATAGCGTGCTAATTAATATTACCTCTATTATAACATAAATGTTAATTTGAATAAAGCAATTTTTAAGAATTTGGTTACAAAATAAAATTTTGTATGTTTGTCAATGATGTGCTACATAATCAATCAAAAATTACACCAAATAGAATTAACAGACGGTTTAATAAAATTGTTCCTCATTAGAAAATAAATATAGATACTATTGGATTTAAATATTATGAGATAGGCAGTAATGATAGAATGATAATTAAAAAACTTTATATAATTTTGTAATGGAAAATTTTTTTGATTGCATAAAAATAGCGTAGTGGCTATTTAAACTACTACGCTATTACAAGTCTAACTTTTTGAGGGTACATTAAGTTTTTTATTTCGTTAATCCTGTAGACTACTTTGAATATCATCGATTTGTTTGAGCAATTCAAGTTTTAACTTGTCATACTCTTTATTTTCGAGTAATTCAAGTTTGTGTTGTAAATCTGTTAATTTACAACGTAATTTATATTTGAATTGTACATCTGTTAGTATATTTTCATCTTCGTGCATATTTTCAACCCCTTTATTTATTTTGTGTTTGATAAAATTAGGTTATCATTGTACCACAAAATGTTAAAATTTGAAAGTGTTTCTATCGGTTTTTATGGTATTTTTTGATTTTTTACTTATAATATTTTTTTGAGTTTATCTTATAACAAAATATTCTAAATACAACTTATCTATTGTAAACCTATACAAAAATTTAGTCACAAAATAAAATTTATTTGAGTTTACCCATTTTTTAAAATTAGAAAAATAAAAAAGCAAAAACACTCTTG
>CABVAP010000097.1 GCA_902496345.1 uncultured Eubacteriales bacterium | reverse complement strand
ATAGATTAAAAAAATAATAAATATTGCAAGTTTATTACTAAATTAGATTCACGTGCCATATTAAAAACCCCCCTTTACAAATTTATTTTTTTGTGTTATTATTTAATCACAAGAGGGAACAACGTAAAGTTGTTACCCCGTGTTTTGGTTTGGTGACTTTAAAAGCCGTTGACCGCTCCTATTTGCGAGATAGGGGCGGTTATTTTTTTATTACTTGATAGAGCTTTATAACTAAATCTATTATAGCAATCGCTATCATAATTTTTTCGTATGTACTCATCTTTTTTCACCTCCTTTACTAAAGGAAGTGAGGAACAACCGCCTTTGTTCCCTCTTGCTCGACATTATTGTATCATATATGTTGTACGTCATCAAGTATAAAACATAAAAAATTGTAAAATATTAAATATTTTTATCTTAAATTGTCGACAAATTTGTTTAAAAGGTACAAAAGATTAGCATTGTATATCATTGTTGAATTGAAATTTTTTATTATATATTATGAATGTACATATTCCTAAATATTTTTAAATATATCAAAAAGTACATATATTTTTTTGAAATTTGATAGTAAGATTTTTTTATAATATAGTTTTAGGACACCAAAACATAAAAAACATCCGTTTAATGGGTGTTTTTATATAATGGAAAGTGTTGGCTGAAGACAATAGTAAGTAAAATAAATATATGAGAGTAGTACAAACTGATAAAAAATTCTCGTGAGATAGTAAAAAGCTATCGGTGAAACCGATAGCTTTTTACTAATTAATAGTTATAATCTCATTTAGCTTACATCAATGCGAAAGCGATAATAATATTTTGCTTACTATTGAATATTGGAAAAACGTTCACCCTCTGATGAAAGTTATTCCTGTTGAGTGGGATTATACTATCCCTTATGGTTTTTTAAATTCACCTGAACCATTGCCACAGGTTAAAGCATTTATAAATGCTGTTATTAAAATTGTAAATATGAAATGATTAAAAACTTAGGTTTTTGCCTAAGTTTTTTTGCTATAACTTTTTGTTTAAGGTAAATAACTTTTATGAAATTCTCAAATAAATTTATTTTGGTTATAATCTAACTATAGAAAACAAAAAAATAAAATTATAAAATTTGTATCCAATATTGATACAGACAAAAAATATTTAAAAAAGGTATTGACTTAAACTTAAGTTTAAGTCTTACAATTAAACTAGAAATTAATTATTAACTATTTTATTAAGGAGGAAACAATTATGAGAAAAAATTTTGGAGCAAAACCTTATTTATATCCACAACCGGTTATGATTATAGGTACGTATGATGAAAAGGGCAAACCTAACGCTATGAATGCAGCTTGGGGAGGAATTATTGGCTCAGAGGAACTTATTATAGAATTATCAACACACAAGACAACAGAAAACATTTTGAAGAATAAAGCTTTTACTGTTAGCATTGCTGATGCTTTAAATGTTGTTGCTTGCGATTATGTAGGGGTTGAATCTGCTAATGATGCACCTGACAAAATGGACAAAGCAGGATTTACAACAACAAAAAGTGATTTTGTCAATGCCCCTATTATCAATGAACTTCCACTTACATTAGAGTGTGAGTTAGTCAATATTTTTGACAAAAATAAATACGTAGGTCGAATTGTTAATGTAAGTGCTGATGAAAAAATACTTGGAGAAGACGGAAAAATTAGTCTAGAAAAATTTTCACCGATTACATTTGATATAGTTCACTCAAGATATTATAAACTAGGAGATGTAGTTGGTAACGCATTTAAAGATGGTCTTAAATTAAAATAAGGAGGTATAGCAAATGAAAAAGATAAACAGATTTTTAGCGATTATATTATCAGCAATATTAAGTATTGCTTTTTGTTTCGCTTGTCAAGCGAAACAAAATAAAGAAACAGATTTTATACTTACAATGAAAGTTAATAATCCTGTTATGACAGTAAATGGTGTAGAGCAAAATATTGATGATTTGGAAACATCACCAATTGTACAAAATGGAAGGACACTTGTTCCTGTGCGTTCAATTATTGAGGCAATGGGAGGTAAAGTTGAATGGGAACAAAGTTCTCAAACTGCAACTTTAACTTATAATAGCGATACTATTAACTTAACTATAGGTTCAACAATAGCAGATTTTAACGGTGAAAAAAATACTCTTGATGTTTCACCGGTTGTTATAAATGGAAGAACTATGCTTCCTATTCGTTTTATAGCAGAGAGTTTTAAGTTTGATGTTGATTGGCAACAGGAAACACAGACAATTACAATTAAAAAATCTGTAAATTTATCAGAAGAAATTGTTTCAGAAGAATCCAAAACAACAGATAATAAAAATGTTTTGGTTGTTTATTATTCAGCAACAGGAAGCACTGAAAATGTAGCAAACTATATTGCAAATGAATTAGGTGCTGACATATTTGAAATTAAGCCGGTAAATCCATATACAAGTGCTGATTTAAACTGGAATGACGAAAACAGTCGAGTTTCTAAAGAACATAATAATGAAAATGAAAGAGTTGTTGAACTTGAATCAACAAATGTTCCTAACTGGGAAAAATATGATACTGTTTTTATAGGCTACCCTATTTGGTGGGGTATAGCAGCTTGGCCGGTAAATGGATTTGTTGAGGCAAATGATTTTACTGGTAAAACAGTAATTCCTTTCTGTACATCTGCAAGCTCCGGTCTTGGAGATAGTGGCAAAAACTTGCAAGAATTAGCCGGTACGGGAAATTGGCTTGATGGACAAAGATTTTCTTCTGTAGCATCTGAAAATGATGTTAAAGAATGGGTAAAAACTTTTTGAAAATTAAAATTGCTAATATTATAAATAAAATAATCAAAAGGTCTATAGGTCTTCTAGTCTTATATAAGAAGATACATTATAGACCTTTATTTTTTTGTTTACATTATCAGACAAAAATTTATATAAATTATTTATTTATGATTGTAATTTTATAATACTAATATTATAATATATGCTAGGAGATAGTACAATATTATAAACTTTGGTCGGTAAAAATTTACTAAATAGTTTAGAATAGTTATAATTTATTGTGCAAAAATAAAAATTATATAAAAATGGATATAGGAGGCTATAATGCTACAATCTACAGTTAAAAATAAAATAGAACAAATTTGGCTTGATGTTATTGCAGGTGGAGTATCTCAACCAACAGAAGTTATAGAACAACTTACATATCTTATGTTTGCTAAACAGCTTGATGAAAAAGAGGCAGATATAGAAACAGTTGAGTTGCTTTCAGGAGAGAAGCAAAAACATATATTTGGACCATCTGAAGAAGAACAGGCATTACGTTGGAGAAACTTTAACGGTATGACGGATGCTAGAGAACTTCATAAACATTTCGTTGGAAATGTATTTGTATTTTTAATTAACTTAAATTCTGATGAAAATTCGGCATTTTCAAGATTCTTGAAGCACGCAACTTTTAAAATAAATGAGCCTTTGGCATTACAAAAGGTAATAGTCGGATTAGAAGACCTTTTTAAAAATGAGATAAAAGGTTTAGATATGCAAGGTGATTTATATGAATATATGCTCGGAAAATTAAATTCTGCCGGAAGATTGGGGGCATTTAGAACACCAAGACATATTAGAGAAATGATGGTAAAACTTATGGCTCCAACTCCTGATATGAAAATTTGTGACCCTGCTTGTGGAACTGCCGGTTTTTTGATTTCAAGTGCTGAATATATAAGAGAAAACTACAGTAACAAGATGACAGACGAACAATGGCAAAAATATTCAAAAGAAACTTTTACAGGCTTTGATACAGATGAAACTATGTGTCGTCTATCTTGTATGAATTTAATGCTACATTCTGTAACAAATCCAAACGTAAATAAACAAGATAGTGTTTCTAAAGACTATCAAGCAAAAGATTACTATGATTTGATTCTTGCAAACCCACCATTTAAAGGTACTATTAATAAAGAAAATATTAGTGAGTCATTATCTTCTATAACTAACACAACTAAAACTGAATTATTGTTTGTTGCACTCTTTATAAGATTGCTTAGAGTTGGTGGAAGATGTGCTTGTATTGTGCCTGACGGTGTTTTATTTGGTTCATCTAATGCACATAAAAATTTGCGAAAAGAATTAATTGAAAACCAATATTTAGAGGGTGTTATCTCTATGCCGTCAGGAGTATTTAAGCCTTATGCCGGTGTATCAACAGCTATTCTTATTTTTACAAAAACAAATGCCGGAGGTACAGACAAAGTATGGTTTTATGATATGAAAGCTGACGGTCATTCTTTAGATGATAAACGACAGCCAATTGATGAAAATGATATTCCGGATATTATTGAAAGATTTCATAATAAAGAAAAAGAAATAGATAGAGAAAGAACAGAACAAAGTTTTATGGTTGACAAGCAAGAGATAGTTGATAATGGCTATGATTTGTCTATTAATAAGTATAAAAAAATCGAATATGTTCCTGTGGAATATCCACCTACAGAGGATATTTTGGCAGAAATTGAAAAATTGAATGAGGAAATTGCTAAAGAAACAAATGAGCTTAAAAAATTGCTCGGAAAATAAGAAAGAAAGGAACCAATGAATTATTCAAATTGGTATTTGCAAGGAAATGGCACGATTAATAGATATAACAGGAAATGCATTATCTGGTGAATGGGGAAGTGATGATGAAACAGGAAATGGAATTTTGGTTTTAAGGACTACAAATTTTACCAATAATGGAATTATAGATTACAACAATGTTGTAACACGTACGATTACAAAAAAGAATATTAGTAATAAGTTTTTAAAAAATGGCGATATTATAATTGAAAAATCTGGTGGGAGTGATAAACAACCTGTTGGGCGAGTTGTTTACTTTGATGGAAGCGAAAATACATATTTATTCAATAATTTTACAGGTTTATTGAGGGTAAAAGATATAATAAAGTGGGTTCCTAAATATGTTTTTTATTCTTTATTTTATAACTATAAAATAGGTGGTACTAAGAATTTTGAAAATAGAACAACTGGATTGCATAATTTGAAATTAGAAGCTTATATTTCAAGTTATGAAGTTCGAGATATAGAAGTAAGAAAACAAGAGGAAATATGCGATATTCTTGATAAATTGTTTAAAATTATTGTTTTGAGGCAAGAAGAACTTCAAAAATTAGATGACCTTATAAAAGCTCGATTTGTCGAATTGTTTGGGGACCCACAAATAAATCCTTTTGGTTGGAATGTAGTTAACATTTCCAAAGTGGTATGTGGTAGGGTATCAAATGGATTCTTTGCAAAAAGAGATGACTATGTTGATGACGGAAATGTAAGCATTCTGGGTGTTGCAAATATCGTTAATAGGATGTATTCAAAAGTTGATGAATTGCCGAGAACCAATGCTGATAATAAGGATATTGAGAAGTTTGAAGTAAAGTATGGGGATATGTTGTTTTGCCGTTCTTCATTGGTTGCTGAAGGTATTGGAAAAGCATCAATTATTCCTGAGAATATAAAAGAGAATGTTTTGTTTGAATGTCACATTATCAGGTTGCCATTGGATTTGAATAAATGTGTACCAGAGTTTATACAGACTTTATCAACACTGGAATACTTTAGAAATCAAGTTATTGCTCAGTCAAAAACAGCCACTATGACTACTATAGGTCAAGATGGAATACTTAAGACAGATATTATACTTCCACCAATTGATAAACAGAGAGAATTTTATGACTTTGTTAAACAGGTCGACAAATCAAAAGTTGTAGTGCAGAAAGCATTGGAAGAAACTCAATTATTGTTTGATTCATTAATGCAAGAATATTTTGGATAAAAGGAGGATTTATATGTTAGAAAACAAATTAGGGATTGCTGATTCTGCCGAACTTGCAAGGCAAGAAGAAAAAATAAGTAAGCAAAAAGCAATTCAAATGTTTGAAAGTGGTTTTTTGGATAAACTTGAAGCTGGAACTCTTAATAGTTTGCTAGCAATTCATAAATTCCTTTTTGAAGATATTTATGATTTTGCTGGAAAGATTAGAGATGTTAATATTTCTAAAGGATTTTTTCGTTTTGCACCAGTTATGTATCTTAGAGAGGCTTTAAAAAATATCGAAAAAATGCCACAAGAAAATTTTGAGCAAATTATTGAAAAATATGTTGAAATGAATGTGGCGCACCCTTTTCGTGAGGGAAATGGAAGAAGTACACGTATCTGGTTAGATTTAATTTTAAAAAAAGAAATCGGATATGTGATTGATTGGAGTAAGGTCGACAAAGAAGATTACCTAATGGCAATGGAGAGAAGTCCTGTAAAGGATATTGAAATTAAACATATTTTAAAAAATGCTTTAACCGATAAAATAAATGACAGAGAAATGTATATGAAGGGTATTGACCATAGTTATTACTATGAGGGATATACTGTTTACAAAACTACAGATTTACAATAATGATTTGATAATTTATGGTTGGCTGATGTTGGTATACTTAAAGGAGTACACCAAATGGAAGAAAAAATTATGAATGTTTTAAATGAAATGTCAGAATATTTATCTGTTGCACAAATGAAAAAGTTACAAGATGTTATTTTGAAAACTTTTTCTGAAAATGAGCCTAACAAATCTAATATATCTAATAAAGAGTTTTTAAAAATGTTTTTAGATGCAAAAAATGTTGAGGGGTGTTCTGGTCGTACAATTAAATATTATGAAGTAACTATAGAACATTTATTATCAACAATTGACACGCCTATTAGAAAAATAACAACGGAAGAACTTCGAGAATATTTAGCTAATTATCAAAAAATTAATAATTGTACAAATGTGACTATTGATAACGTAAGAAGAAATATTTCAAGTTTTTTTTCTTGGCTTGAGGAAGAAGACTATATTTTAAAAAGTCCAATGCGACGTATACACAAAATAAAAACTAAAACAGTTGTAAAGACAGTTATATCAGATGAAGGAATAGAAAAACTTAGAGATAACTGTAAATCAACACGTGACCTTGCCATAATTGATTTGCTATATTCAACTGGTATAAGAGTTGGTGAACTTGTTAATTTAAATATTGAAGATATTGACCTTGAGGGTAGAGAATGTGTTGTTTACGGTAAAGGAGATAAAGAAAGACGTGTTTATTTTGACGCAAAAGCTAAAGTTCATTTGAAAAACTATATTGAAAGTAGAGTTGATTCAAATTCAGCTTTGTTTGTAACATTGGACGCACCTTTTGACCGTTTAAAAATTAGTGGTGTTGAAATACGTCTTAGACAGCTTGGTCGTAAACTTAACCTTGAAAAAATTCACCCTCATAAATTTAGAAGAACAATGGCAACTAGAGCTATTGATAAAGGTATGCCAATAGAACAAGTACAAAAAATATTGGGACATTCCAAAATTGATACAACTATGCAATATGCTATGGTTAATCAAAGTAATGTAAAAAATGCTCATCAAAAATATATGGCTTGATAGATTGTTCGATAAATCAGGATTTTGCGTTATAAATTGGTATTTGCAAGGAAATGAAAGTAAAACTCGGAGATTATATAAAGGAATATTCCGAAAGAAATAAGCATAATGAAGAAATTCCGGTGTATAGTGTTACAAATACACAAGGTTTTTGTAAAGATTATTTTGGAAAGGAAGTAGCTAGCAAAGACAAATCAACATATAAAATAGTTCCTAAAGGTTATTTTGCGTATAATCCTTCAAGAATAAATGTGGGTTCGGTTGATTGGTTGAAAAATGAAGAGAAAGTCATTGTAAGTCCTCTATACAACGTTTTTAGTGTTTCTTCAGAGTTAAATCAACAGTATTTGTATTATTATTTAAAAAGTGATATAGCATTGTATTTTATAAATGCAGTATCTACAGGAAGTGTACGAAACAACCTTAAATTTAGTATGCTTTGTGATTTTATAATAAACTTTAAAACTTTAGAGAAACAACAATTAATTACAAAAATATTGGATAAGATTAATCAACTTATACAATTAAGAAAAAAAGAACTTCAAAAATTAGATGACCTTATGAAAGCTCGATTTGTCGAATTGTTTGGGGACCCTATTATTAATATTAATGCTTATGAAAAGATAACTTTAAATGATGCGTGTACTAAAGTAACTGATGGAACACACGATACACCTAAAAGATTTGAAGAAGGTATATTGTTATTAACAGGGAAAAATATTCGTGCTACAGGTATTACTTTTGATGATGTTGAATATGTCTCTGAGAAAGACCATAGAGTGATATACGATAGGTGTAATCCGGAATATGGAGATGTTCTATATACTAATATTGGCGTCAATTATGGAATAGCATGTTTCAATAATCTTGACTATGAGTTTAGTATGAAGAATATTGCATTACTAAAACCCAAAACTAATATATTGGATGGACATTATTTGTGGATATGTTTGAATTATATGAGGAATTATATTATTTCACAAAATCAAGTTGGTGGAGCTCAAACATTTATGGGACTTGCTACGATTAAGAAAATTTTGATACCTATACCACCAATAGAACTCCAAAACCAGTTTGCCAATTTCGTCGCCCAAGTCGACAAATCAAAAGTTGTAGGGGTAAACCTTTTTAAGTAAAAAGATTTAAAAAACTAGTTTTGTGGTGG
>CABVAP010000096.1 GCA_902496345.1 uncultured Eubacteriales bacterium | reverse complement strand
TCGAAACCCCCCAGGTTTTTGGGTACTTTTTGCAATCAAAAAGTACCACGCCGTAGGCAAATAAATAGATTTCCAATTAAATCGGATTATAAACCAAAAAACTAAAACCACCACAAAACTAGTCTTTTAAATCTTTTTACTTAAAAAATGCCACGCCGTAGGCAAATAAATAGATTTCCGATTAAATCGGATTATAAATCAAAAACTAAACCCACCCAAAACTAGTTTTTTAAAATCTTTTTTTAAAAAGGTTTACCCCTACAAACCCCCAGTTTAAAAAGATGTTGGCCTCAGGAAACCAACATCTTTTAATTAGCACACTATAAGAAAATAAAAATTCAGAAATAACTTACTTCAAGATTTCATCAGCTTTAGTAAATATTCTTGTAACATTTTGTTTGCTTACAAGCATACCTCTAAGTGACTTGCCATTTACAACATAAAAACTTTCGTTTTTGCTGTATGGGATAAATGAAACCTCATCGACTGTACCGTCTTTTAAAGTATATTTAATAACGACATCAGCTTTACCAGATGCGTCAGCACTTTCGTCAACGCTATCAAATGTAACACCAACAAGCAACTCACAAAAATCAGCAAAAGTATCTTTGTCAACTTCTTTTCCGTTTATGTAAGTTCTTCTGTTATCGTTGAATTTGCTGTTTTGTTTTTCTTCGCTTTCGCTTGTGTCTTGAACCTCTTCGCCAAATGTAACTTCGTATTTTTTGCCACCATTGTCCATTTCAACTTTTTCCATATCAACCCTGTAGTGTAAAGCAACAAATTTTTCAACAAACTTGATAGGGTCAGCATTTATAAAAGGATTTATATATTTTTCGTCAACAGCAAATATAATAGGCTTATCGTTTACAATGCAGTAAAAGTTTTTGTCATCTGTTTTGTTTCCAACGATAACTTTTAAAGTATTGTTTCCGTCATTTATAAAAATTTGGGCTGTAGGCTCATCAAGTCCGTATTGAGCAAGATTATCACCTTGTATAGCAACAAAATTTCCAAGCTGAAAATCAGTTATGTTAGAAAGTACAGAGTCTTGAAGATTCGTAGGGTAAACAGCCATACCAGCGTAAGGCTTTTTCATATTCATAGTTTCCATACCCATTGAAATAAGATTTTCAGCGTTGCCAGATTTGTCTGTTGTATATTCAAGGTCAATTTCTTCTTTACCCTTACGCTTAATATTAAGCTCCATAACAGAATAAGGCGAAATCTGTGCAACTGTTTTATCAATAAAATCATTTAAAGAATATGTAATTCTCTTGCCGTTTATTGAGTCAACAAGATAAATATTATCACTATCAGATTTTTTCGCATAATAGTAAGAACCGTCTGCTGTAGATGTTCCAAGGTATATTACACTTTCAGTATCATCGTTAAATTTGATAGTTATACTTTTATCTAGTTTATCAAGTCCGTATTGTGTAAGATTATTGTCAGCATTTAAAATTTGACGAGAAGATATAGAAATCATACTTTCAACAAAACTATCTGTATTAGATTTATTAAGTTCAATGTTTTCATATCCCTTTATTACCCAAGATGAAATAGTATCGCTAGCTTGTTCATTTGGGATAAGTTCTGTAATAACATCACCATTTTTTAAAACAACAGAAGAAACATCAGAGCTTTCTCTGTCACCATCAATAAGTTTTATAACTTGTTCATCTGTTTGCCCCTCTTCGACTTCATTAGAAACACCGTTATCAGACAACAAAAAGAAATAAACAAGACCTAAAACAATTATGAGGACTACACCTACAATAAGTTTTCCATATTTTTTAGCCATTTACAACACCACCAAACTAGCTATATCTTCTTTTGTACCATACATAAACGCCAATACCGAAAATAATGATAGGCATAACAGCACATACGAATATAGTAATATTTTCTTTTGTTCCGTCAGGTATAGAGATTGTTTCCTGTTCAAGGCTCTTTGGAGGGATATATATACTAGATGCCTCACCTTTAAGCCAGCTTGCAGAGTTAATAGCAAATGTAAGACTTCCCTGTGTCATTCCCTGGTCCTGAAGTATAATAGATGAACCACATACGACAAGCTTAGTTGTGTGATTTTTGTCTGTATAGTAAGAGTCAGTTATAGCGACGGCAATATCAAAAGGACCTTTTTCGTCACCGTCTTCAAAATTAATTGATTTAGGGTCTTTAGATGTCTTTCCATAAGCAGAGCTAGTTGTTTTAAGCAAAGACTCGATATTTATAGAGCTTTTTGTAACATCTGTTGTTTTTATTCCCTGACCCATTGGGATAATCATTTGATAATCACTTGACGCTAAGTCAGCTGTAACATCAGTTTTTTGAATAATAGGCATTACGTTTACGGGATTATTTATGTAATGGTCTTTGTCACCCTCACAAATAATAGAGTTTTGAGGTTGAACGCCATAAGCAGACAAAATTTTATTAAAGTTAGGGATTTCCTGACCCCAATCAACAAAAACTTCAGCACGACCGTCATTAGCTAAATAGTCAATAACCTTTTGAGCCTCATCATCTGTATAATCAACAGCAGGTGTTGTCATAAAGAGTATGTCACAATCTTCTGGAACACCGTCATTTTTAGCAATATTAAGAGTTTTTATTTGAAAATTCATTTTTTCATATTCACTTTTTAAAGTTTCAGACATATTTAATTCATTATGTCCAGAAACATAGTAAATGACCGGAGTTTTATCCATCGAAACATATTTAATTGCGTTTGTAATTTCAGATTCGGCAGTTATACCAGTTGTTTGGTAAGAACCTGTTTGATAGTCAGCCTGAACCTGATAAAGGCTAGAGGGACTTATAACTTTATGCTTGTCCCCACAAACAACTATAAGGCTATCGTTCGCAATATCTTCATTATTTTCAGCAAAATCCTTTGCAAAAGCAGGATATACGTAAGGGTCTTTATATTCAATACTAAGTTTAGAACAGTTGCTGTCATATTCCTCAAGGATTTGTTTAATAGTTGAGTCTTCTTTTCCTGTTTGGGAGAGAACATAGATTGTAGTATCGTCTGTAACTTCTGAAAGAGCCTGTTTAGTTTTGTCAGATATAGAGTACATTTCTTTAGGTGTAAGGTCAACCTGAATATTAAGTTTTTCAACAATGAGATTGACAAAAACAAGAGCAACGATAACAACTAAAATACTGATAGCTGATAAAGTTCCATATATAATTTTTTTATCCATAATATTTTCCTCCTATTTCCATCTTCTTTTCTCAATTGTGTTGATTGTTATGTACAAGAAAGCACAAATAAATGTTATATAATAAACAATATCAGAAAGTTTAAAAACGCCCATATAAAAGCTTTCAAAGTGGCTCATAACAGAGAACCAAGTAAGCACCTTTGCGATAACTCCGTCAAAGAATAAATTGTCATATAAAAAATAAAGACCAAATTCAATACCAATACACACAACAAAGAACGCACCAGAAAGAATAATATTTTTTGTACCGTTGTATAATATAAATGCAATTCCAAAAATTACAAATGCCACAAATGCAAGTGATGATACAGTATCAAGAGGCATACTTTCGATAATGCTATCCATCATAAGTATAAAGAACACAGCAGCAAAAGTTCCAACAGCAGCGACAATTTGATTATCAGTCAAAGCAGAAATAAAAATACCGATAGATATAAGGCTTGCAGCAAGCAAGTAATATCCAATAAAGCAAAGTGCTGTTTGAACAAATTCAACATCACCATAGTTATTTAAAATAACAGGGAAAAGAGCAATTATAACAACACCAATAAGGAACAAAGCAGAGGCAGCAAGGAACTTACCAACGACAATTTTCCCGATTGAAACAGGTGATGTATACAAAAGCTGGTCTGTTTTCTGCCTTATTTCTTCAGCAAAAAGACGCATCGTTATAATAGGTATCAATATAAGAAACATCGAGAAAGTATATGTAATTGTGCTTGCATAAGTAGGAACACCTTGTTTTATGTTAAATTGAGAGAAGAAATAGGCATTTATAAGCACAAAAAAACCCAAGAAAATATATCCGGATAATGTATTGAAATATGTACGAATTTCCTTTTTAAAAATAGCAAGCATTATTCTTCCACCTCCTCATTTTCGTTTGTATCTTCTGTTGTTAAATCAACTTTTTCTAAATTAACAATTTTATCTTTATCATTTTCATCTAAATCGACTTGTTCATCTGAATTATCCTCAGCTGTATTTTCCTCTAAATCAATTTGTTCATCATTAGAAACAATCTCTTCATCATAGACATTACTTATAACATTCATAAATATTTCCTCAAGAGAGAATTTGACAGGCTTAAACATAAGTATAGGCAAGCTGTTCTGGAAAGCAATATTAAAAATCCTTTCTCTAAAGTCATTGTCACCGTCTTTAACTTTAAGCACAAAATCAACCGTTCCAATTTCTTTGCTACCCTCAACTTTAGGAGAGAATTCAGAGAATATTGATAATATTTCATCAGCCGTTTTGCTTTGTTTAAATCTAACTTCAAAATAGTCAGGGGTCATTCCCTCAAATTCAGACATATCTTTTTGAACAACTATTTTACCTTTGTCTATAATTATTATTTTGTCACAAACTTCACTTACCTCGTGAAGAATATGTGAACTTAAAATTACGGTATGCCTTTCCCCAAGCTCTTTTATTATGTCACGCATTTCAATAATTTGTTTAGGGTCAAGACCGACTGTAGGCTCATCAAGTATAAGAACATCAGGATAACCAATAAGAGCCTGTGCAAGTCCAACCCTTTGACGATAACCTTTTGAAAGATTTTTAATAAGTCTTTTTCTAACATCAGTTATTTTTACAGTTTCACAAATTTCATCAAGCATTTTTGCTCTTTCGCCTCTTGAAACGCTTTTGATGTCACAAACAAATTTAAGATATTCGTCAACAGTCATTTCACCGTAAAGTGGTGGTGTATCTGGCAAATAACCAATTTGTTGTTTTGCCTTTTCTGGCTCTCGTAAAATATCAAATCCATTTATATTAACCGAACCACTTGTTGCAGAAATATATCCTGTCATCATATTCATTGTTGTAGTTTTCCCGGCACCATTAGGTCCAAGAAAACCAACAATCTCTCCGTCATTAACGACAAATGAAATATTCGAAACAGCAATATTTTTGCCGTATGTTTTAGTTAGTTCTTTAACTTCTATCAAAACAAAATCCTCCCTGAATTTTAATCATTTGTGCATAAGTAGTTATTATTTTTTATTTATATTGTAAACTTATCCACATTACTATCAACATTCTGGGGATAAGTTATTCACATTTCACAATTAATTACACTTTACAATTATTTTTCTTCAACATTTTCTATATTTTCTGAAATTTCGTTTGAGTTATCAACAGAATTTTTGTCATCAACTTCTAAATTTTCTTTTACGTTTTCTTTTTCTAATGTAACAACTTCTTTTTCTTCTGTTTTTTCCTCGTCAGATTTTTCATCAACAATATCTGCAACAAATTCTTTTAAAATATCCATAAATTGCTCACCTGTAATAGTTTCTTTTTCATAAAGATATTCAGCAATTTTGTCAAGTGCATCTCTATTTTCTTTAAGAATATTTTTAGCAGACTCGTGACATTCTTTTATAATTCTCAAAACTTCAGAATCAAGCTCAGCTGTTGTTTGTTCTCCACAAATAGCAACGTTTCTTCCGTCAAGATATTTATTTTCTGTACTTTCAAGTGCCATCATATCGAACTTATCACTCATACCATATTGAGAAACCATAGACCTAGCAATTTTTGTTGCACGCTCAATATCGTTTGACGCACCTGTTGTAACAGTTTCAAAAACAACTTCCTCAGCTGCCCTACCGGCAAGTAAAGTTGTAATTTCAGAAATCATTTCATCTTTAGACATAAGATATTTTTCTTCTTCCGGCATTTGCATAGTATAGCCCAAAGCTCCCATAGTTCTAGGTACAATAGTAATTTTTTGAACTGGCTGAGAATGCTTTTGTAAAGCTGACGCAAGTGCGTGGCCAACCTCGTGGAAAGATACAATTTTCTTTTCTTTAGGTGAAAGGATACGGTCTTTTTTCTCTTTACCGGCGATAATAACTTCAACAGCTTCCATAAGGTCCTCTTGTAAAACTTTATCACGACCCATACGAACAGCACGAAGAGCAGCTTCATTGACCATATTAGCAAGGTCAGCACCGGCAGCACCACTTGTCGCAAGTGCCATAGCGTGTAAATCAACGTCATCACCTAAAACAACATCTTTAGAGTGTACTTTCAAAATATCCTCTCTACCGATTAAATCAGGTTTTTCAACAATAATTCTTCTATCGAAACGACCAGGACGAAGTAAAGCTTTATCAAGTACATCAGGTCTGTTTGTAGCAGCAAGGATAACAATTGCTTTAGATGAATCAAAACCGTCCATTTCAGAAAGTAACTGGTTTAATGTTTGCTCTCTTTCATCATTACCGTTCAAAGATCCGTCACGCTTTTTACCGATAGCATCAATTTCATCGATGAAAATAATACAAGGAGCATTTTCAGACGCTTGTTTAAAGAGGTCACGAACCCTTGATGCACCAACACCAACAAACATTTCAACAAAATCTGAACCAGAGATAGACATAAATGTTACGTTAGCCTCACCAGCAACAGCCTTAGCGAGCAAAGTTTTACCAGTACCAGGAGGTCCAACAAGCAATGCACCTTTAGGCTGTTTTGCACCAATTTTAACATATTTATCAGGGTTATGGAGAAAGTCTATAATCTCTTGTAAAGACTCTTTAGCTTCACTTTGACCCGCAACATCTTTAAATGTAACACCTGTTTCTTTTTGCATATAAACTTTTGCGTTGCTTTTTCCAACACCCATAATTCCACCACCTCTCTTTGTGGCAAATCTCATAATCAAAGAAAAGCTGATATATAATATTATTATAGGCATAATCCAAGATTTAAAGAAATCAATAATAGGTGAAGAGTTAGTCACCTTTCTTGTAAATTTAATATTATGGTCTTTTAAGCTTTGAACAAGCTCAGAATCCCCAACAATACCAGTATAGAAAACCATATTTCCTGTGTTTCGGTATGTTCTGGACATTCCCTCTGGAAGTTCAACTTTTTCTGCATCAGTATAAATAATAAATCTATCGGACTCAATTTCAACTTCTGTTACAGCACCTTTATCAATAAGCCCCATAAAGTCGCTATATTTTATTTCAAGCATATTAGCACCAGAAAAAGAAGTCAAAATAAAATTCATAAGGAACGTTGAAATAAGTGCAAAAGCCAAAACTCCAAGTAAAATTCGTTTGTTATTTGAATTATTGTCGTTTTTGTTTGGGTTATTCTTGTTGTTATTTAAATTTGGATTATCTTGCATAGCTAACCACCTTTTCTTTTGTATCGTAAAATTTTTATATAATCATCGATTATCAAAAATTAATCATCAAAAATTCTGAAACCAATGTTTTTTTAAATTATACCCATTATAGTTCATTATATTATTTTATCCTGTTATCAAAATAAATTCAACCCCATAATAATAATGTAGCAAAATTTCTTTATAATTTTTTTTATTTTTCGCCATAAAATTCGCACCATATTGACTCATACCGGCACCGTGACCATATCCCTTTGTTGTAAAAATGATTTTATCACCTTTAAATGAAATTGTAAAATTCGTTGACCTAAGTGACAATTTCGTTCTAACGTCTTTGCCCTTAAACTCTTTGCTACCTATCTTTATAGTCAAAACATAACCTGCGTCAGTTCGTTTAACAATCGAAACATCATTACTTAAATTATCAGAAAACTTGCAACCATCTTTTGAGAAAATCTCTTTAAACTCAGACACTTTAAATTCTGAATTGTGCAAAAAATCTGGTGCATTTTCATCTTCGTGGCTATCAACACTTTTTAAGTAATTGAGTTTTTCAGACCAAACATTCTCAGAGTTTTCTGTAACTCCACCACTTGTAGAATGAAAAGCAGCAAGTATTGGTTCACCATCATAAACCATTATTTGATTTTTTGTTGATTCTACGGCCGTTTTTACTTTATTATAATTTTGTTCGAAATCATTACCCCAACGTTTTTTCATTTCATCAACCGATATATATGCCTGTCCAAGCTTATCTGGGTTTATTTCAGATGTTCCCACTTGTCTATAGGCATAGGTTCTTGCAGCAACAGCCTGAGCTTTTAGTGCCTCAATTTCAAAAGACACCGGCATTTCAGCAGCTACCACACCTATAATATACGATTCCATTTGTGGATTTTCCTCATAATGAGAAGATTTTTTTTGCACAAAATTACTTTTTTCGTCGTTTTGGATTTCATAATCGCCAGAGAACACCTCACCAGAAAAGTTTAAATCATTATTAAAGTTATCAACAAAATTATTTTTATTTCCAATTGAAAAATCCTTTCTTGTAATCAAGCAAGGCACAGCGACAATTACAACAAAGGTATACACAAAAAACACAACTATTCTTTTAAAAATTTTCAATCTACCTTTTTTAAATTTACCTAAAATTCCTTTTTCTAACTTAATCTTTTTTAGCACAAAATCACCCCTTACAAAATTTTATGCTTGCAAAGATTTTATAAGACAACTTTTTAAATTGGGGTTTGTCAAAATCTTTTAAAACCTTGAGACTCCGTCTCAAACTCTGGCCACCTTTTGAAAAAGGTGGACGAAAACTTTTGCCGGAAACTACGTTTCCTGTCTTGCTGTCGACTAAAGGTGGCAAAAATAATTTTTTTGATAAGTTTCATTTTTGCCGAGAGAGTGAA
>CABVAP010000095.1 GCA_902496345.1 uncultured Eubacteriales bacterium | reverse complement strand
TTGCTTAAAACCTGTATAAACAGCTAATTACAAATTAGGTTAGTGCATATGGGGCAACGCCCCACGGTCTTAAGGCTTTTCTCTTTACAATAACGGAGAAATAAGCCTAGCGACAGCCTCTTTTATTTTGCAGAACTTGCCCCTTGACTCGTACCACTCTTTCGTTATTTCCGTACAGTCTTTAAGGTCGTTTTTAAAACTTTCGTTGAAACTTTTTGTTATCATCTCATCGTAAATAAATGCGTTTACCTCAAAGTTTAATTTTAAACTTCTTATGTCCATATTCGCTGTTCCGATAGATGTTATCTTGTCGTCAATCGTTATAAATTTGCTGTGTATAAACCCTTTTTCGTATTTGTAACACTTGACACCTGAATCAAGTAACTCTGATATATAAGAAATTCCAGCGTCAAATACAAATGGGTGGTCTGGCTTTGCCGGTATGATTATTTTTATGTCAATGCCGGATAATGCAGTTGTCTTTAAAGCCTCAAGTAAACTGTCGTCCGGTATGAAATATGGTGTTTGGAAACAAACACTCTTGCTTGCCTCTGTTATCATCTTGAAATAACCGTATTGTATCGAATTTAAACTGCAATCCGGTCCAGATGATAAAATTTGCATATTAATACCGTTTTTCACGGAAATAGGCTCTGGAAAATATCGCTTGTCTAAAACCATTTTGTTTTTTGTTGTGAAGTTCCAGTCGGAAATAAATCTAAGCTCTAAATCGTGAACAGCACTTCCCTCAAATCTGATATGTGAATCCCTCCAAAAGCCAAATCTTTTTACTTTCCCTAAATATTCGTCACCTATGTTTAAACCTCCTACATAGCCGATTTTACCGTCAATTATACATAATTTTCGGTGATTTCGATAGTTTAAACGGATTGAATATGGCGAAAGAAAAATGCCAACGCTACCTCCGGCATCAATTAATGGCTTGTTGAAACTTCTGGAATTAAATATGTTTCCCATTCCGTCATATAGTAACTTTACCTCAACGCCTTGTTTCGCTTTTTCGGCAAGTGCTTGCATAATGTGTCTGCCTAGGTTGTCACTTCTCACAATGTAATATTCAAGGTGTATAAACTCTTTTGCGTTTTTGATGTCTTTCAACATCGCCTCAAACTTTGAGTTTCCCTCGCTGTATATAGTTACAGAGTTGTCACACCTAAGTGGGCTTAATCCCGTTACTTTGTTTAAATAAAAAATATCTTGATACTGTGGCTCGTTTTTGTAAAAATCTGAATGTGAGGTCTTTATGTAATCCTCAAGATTTTCAGTCACATTTTCAAATTCTCTAAAATATTGCTCTTTCAATTTTTGGTCATTATGATTTTTTGCCAAAAATCTTGCGTGCTTTCTTCCCTCAAACCCAAAAACAAGATAAAAAATAAATCCAAAACCGGGTATGAGTGTTAAAAGCATAAGCCAAGACCATATTACAGCCGGATTTCGTCTTTCAAAGAAAACTACAAAAATCGCAAATACAAAGTTTAAAAAAAACATCGTATCTATCAAGAATGAAAAAATTTCTTGTAACAAGTCTTACCCTCCTTTTACCCCTCTTTTTGGATAATTATTTTTTGGTTATCCCTTAAAAACAGGACTATGTCCAATTAATATAACATACACCAGGCATTTTTTCAACATTTTATTTTGTCAGGCTTATTTTAAAGGGGTAAATCGCTTATTTTAAAATTGACTAAATGATTATTGATACAATGTTAGCTGAATTTTGATGAGTAGCTTTGCTTAATTTTGAAATGCCTTTTGTTATAAATTGTTATTATTTCTGAACAAAAAAAAACACTTAGACCGTTGCTATTTTGGAATATCTACCATTGATATAAGTGCTGAAATATGATAAAATATCTTGATAGAATGAAACAACTGCCATCTTTTTGGTGTGTATTGTAGTGTTAAAAAATTTATTAATAGGGAGTTTGAAAAAAGTGATTACAAACAGAGAAGATATTAGAAATATCGCCATTATTGCCCACGTTGACCACGGTAAAACAACTTTGGTTGATGAACTTTTGAAACAAAGCGGAACATTTAGAACTAACCAAGTTGTTCGTGAAAGAGTTATGGACTCTGGAGATATTGAACGTGAACGTGGTATTACTATTTTGTCTAAAAATACTTCAGTTTATTACGGTGATACTAAAATAAATATTATAGATACACCAGGTCACGCTGACTTTGGTGGCGAAGTTGAACGTGTTCTTAAAATGGTAAACGGTGTTGTACTTGTTGTTGATGCCTATGAGGGTGCTATGCCTCAGACTAAATTCGTTCTTAAAAACGCTCTTGCTCTTGATTTACCTGTTGTTGTTTGTGTAAACAAAATCGACAGACCAGAGGCAAGACCAGAAGAAGTTGTTGACGAAATTCTTGAGTTATTTATGGAGCTTGACGCAAATGATGACCAGCTTGACTCTCCTTTCGTTTTCGCATCTGCTAAACAAGGTAAAGCATCTTTAGACCCTGCTGATGCTTTAGAAGCAACAGATATGAAATGTCTTTTTGATACAATAATTGAACATATCCCAGCACCTACTGGTGACCCAGATGCTGGTCTTCAAATCCTTGTTACAACAATCGACTATAACGACTATGTTGGTCGTATCGGTATCGGTAAAGTTGAAAATGGTACTGTTAGAGTAAATCAAGATGTTACACTTGTTAATATTCACGACCCAGAAAAAAGAGAAAATGTTAAAGTAAACAAACTTTATGAATATGAGGGTCTTGAAAGAATAGAAGTAAAAGAGGCTACTATAGGCTCTATCGTTGCTGTTTCTGGTATTCCTGAAATCCATATCGGTGATACTATCGCAGACAGAGAAAACCCTGTTCCTATCGAAGTAAATAAAATTTCTGAACCAACTCTTTCTATGACTTTCAGCGTAAATGACAGTCCTTTTGCCGGTCAAGAGGGTAAATTCGTTACTTCAAGACATTTAAGAGAACGTCTTTTCAGAGAGCTTAACACAGATGTAAGTCTTAGAGTAGAGGAAACTGACGTTGCCGAAGCTTATAAAGTTTCTGGTCGTGGTGAACTTCACCTTTCAATCTTAATTGAAACAATGCGTCGTGAGGGTTATGAGTTCCAAGTTTCAAGACCAGAAGTTCTTTACAAAGAAATTGACGGCAAAAAATATGAACCTATGGAAATCGTTACAATTGATGTTCCAGAAGAATTTGTAGGTAACGTAATCGAAAAATTAGGAACAAGAAAAGGCGAAATGGTTAATATGGTACCATCAAAAGGTGGTTACACAAGACTTGAATTTTCAATCCCTGCAAGAGGTCTTATTGGATATAGAAATGAATTCCTTACTGATACAAAAGGTAATGGTATTATGAACTCAATCTTTGATGATTACAAACCATACAAAGGTGAAATCGCAAGCCGTCAGCAAGGTTCTCTTATCGCATTTGAAACTGGTGATGCTGTAACTTACGGTTTATACAATGCACAGGAAAGAGGCGAACTCTTTATCCCTGCCGGTACAAAAGTTTATGCTGGTATGATTGTTGGTAGAAATACAAGAAGCAACGATATGGAAGTAAATGTTTGCAAAAAGAAACAGCTTACTAACACACGTTCTTCAGGTGCTGATGATGCACTTAAATTAACACCTCATACAGTTATGAGCCTTGAACAATGTATCGACTTTATTGCTGATGATGAACTTGTTGAGGTTACACCTGTAAACTTACGTTTAAGAAAGAAAATTCTTGACCCTGTTGCAAGAAAAAAAGCAAGCAGAAACTAATATTTAAGTAAATTAAGATATAAAAAACAGCTGTTTCTTTGGACAAGGCTTTATGCCCTTGAAACAGCTGTTTTAATCTAAAATCTAAGTTTTTGATATGTCAAAACTTTTGGCATTTTTCAAGATTTTAAAGATAAAAAATAAAAAGGAGAATTCCAATGGGTAGAAAGTCCTCTTTTATAAAACAAGCAGCTATACTTGCTGTCGCTGGGATACTTGTAAGAGTTCTTGGCTTTTTATACAGAGTTCCTCTTACAAATATGATTGGTGATGAGGGAAACGGTATTTATAGTGCCGGTTACTATATATATACATTTTTCCTCGTTATGAGTTCGGCAGGACTTCCTGTTGCTATATCTAAAATGGTTTCAGAAAAAATATCTGTCGGTCAGTTTTATGCAGCACATAAAATATTTAAAGTGTCGCTTGTTGTGGCCTTTTCCATTGGGCTTGTGTTCTCCCTCGCTATGTATTTCGGTGCTGAACAACTTTGCAATATTATTGAAAGCCCTGACAGCTATTACACTATTTTGACCCTTTCACCAACTATATGTATAGTTTCGGTTATGGCAGTTTTTAGAGGGTATTTCCAAGGTATGAACACAACTGTTCCGACAGCCTTTTCACAGGTTATTGAGCAAATATTTAACGCATTTTTTAGCGTGTATTTAGCTTATTTATTTATGGACAATGTTTTGTATGCTGCTGCCGGAGGAACTGCCGGAACCGGTATAGGTGCTTTGGCAGGTCTTATATTTATCGTGTTTATATATTTCCTTACAAGACAGTCGATAAAAAGACGTGTCCACAATGACAAACGTTTTTACAAAGAGGAATCGGCTAAAAGAATTACCAAAAATCTTATTAAACTTGCAATTCCTATAATAACAGGAACAGCGATTTTTAGTATGACAAACCTTATCGATATGCAAATGGTAAACAGCAGGCTTGCTGTTGCTGGATTTGACCAAAACACAATAAATGCACTCTATGGTCAGCTTACAGGTAAATACGTTACGATAACAACTTTGCCTGTTTCTATTTCAACGGCTGTTGCAACAGCTGTTTTACCAACTATTGCTGCCGGAGTTGCAAAAAAGGCTTTTAAAGATGTTAATATAAAAATGAATATCGCTTTGCGTGTTACTATGATTATTTCAATACCTGCTGCTATAGGTATTGGAGTCCTCGGAAATCAAATTCTTGCTATGCTCTATCCAAATTATTCTGAGGGTGGAATTTTGCTTCAAGTTGGTTCTATCAGCATAATTTTCCTTGCACTTAGTCAGATTGCAACTGGTGTTTTACAAGGTCTTGGAAAAGTTTATGTTCCGGCTGTCAATGCGTTGATTGGTGCGATTGTTAAAATCCCTCTTAACTATTTCTTGATAAGCATACCGGAAATAAATGTAACAGGTGCTGTAATAAGTACGATTGCTTGTTATGGTGTTGCGTCACTACTTAACTTTAGAGCATTGAAAAAAGCAACAAAAACAAAGGCTGATATTATGGGTATTTTAATAAAACCGACTATTGCGTCTATACTTATGGCGATAGTGTGCTACTTCTCTTATATGCTCGTATTTGCTGTAACAAATATGAACACATTGTCAACAATCATTGCTATATGTCTTGGTGGAGTGTTCTATTTCGTTGCCCTTGCTCTTGTTCGTGGTCTTAGAAAAGAGGACCTTGACCTTATGCCGGGTGGTAGACGTCTTGCCGGTGTTTTAAAAAGATATAGGTTAATTTGAGGTGAAAAGAGTTCAATTCCTCTATAAACTGTGATTTTGTAAAATGTTGTTTTTGCTTACGTAAGAAGACAACGCATAAGGAAACGTAGTTTCCGACAAAAGTTCTTTGCCCCTCTTTCTTTCAAGAAAGAGGGTGGGGAGGTGGGGCAAAGCCCCACGGTCTTAAATGTTTTAAAAGGGTGTGGGCAAAGCCCCACGGTCTTAAATGTTTCTAAAAATTATCGAAAGGTGTGGTTTTGTGAGCGGAAATAAAGCAGTTAAATCAGATGTAGTAAAATCAGAAGAAGTTTTTAAAGGTAAAATTATAGACGTTTACCACGACACTATATCTCTGCCAGACGGAAGAACGGCTTTGAGAGAAATTATTAAAAGAGGTAGTGCCGCTGCAATCGTGCCTGTTGATAGTGACGGAAATATTATTTTGGTTAAACAGTACCGTCACCCTGTCGGTGATTGCGTTCTTGAAATTCCGGCTGGTATGATTGAAGACGGTGAAGACCCTCTCGTTTGTGCAAAAAGAGAACTTGAAGAAGAAACTTCTTTTAAAACAAATGATTTGAAATTTCTTACAAAAATGTACTCTGCTATAGGTTTTTGTGATGAACAGATTTATATTTATCTCGCTGATAACTTGTCACAGGGTAGCTTTAACCTTGATGAAGATGAATTTATTGAGGTTGAAAAATATAGCTTAGAAGACGCTATCTCTATGATTTTTAATGGAAAAATCGTTGATAGTAAAACAATGGTTGGAATCTTGGCTTATAAAGATTTGATTGATAAAAATAATTAATGCGTAAAACAATAGGCTGTTTTCTTTTTGGGGACAACCTATTTTTATAAATTTTTTTAAACTTATTTTTAAAACAATCGTATATATAAATAGATATATAATAAAACTATTTTTGCAAAGTTTTAAAGGACTTAAAACACTATATAAAATATGGAAAAAGAAAGGAAAAATTAAAATGAAAAGAAAAATTTCTTGTGCTTTGACAGCTGCTCTAATTTTTGCAATGACTGCAACATCTGTTTTCGGTGCAATCTCTGATATTACAATAAATGTAGACGGTGTTTTACAACCTGTTAGAAATGGGCTTGTAAACAGAAATGGCAGTAATTTAATCGGTCTTCGTGAAATCTCTGAAATTTTGGGGGCTGATGATATTTTCTGGAACTCAAATAACAGAACTGTTACAATTACAAAAGGTGATAAAGAAGTTGTTCTTTCTGTCGATACAGGTAAAACAACTGTAAATGGTCAAGAAGTTAAAACAGACGTTTCTGCTGAAATAATCAACGATACTGTTTTTGTTCCTCTTCGTTTTGTAAGCGAAATTTTTGACTCTGAAGTAAAATGGGACGAAACTAAAAGAGTGATTTCAATTTCTCCAGAAGAAAAAAGTCAATATATTATGCTTGATGTAGACGGTGATGTTACAAAAGATACAGCTGTTTATTCTTATGATGACGCACTTGAGCTTGCAACAAAGAAAAGTACAGACCTTAAAAACCTTGATGACACAATCTCTTATCTTACAGAGGCAAGAGATGACCTTGGTAATAACATAAGACTTATGGACGACGCTCTTGAATCTTATACAGCACTTGCAAATGGTGCTGCAAGTGGTGGAATAAGTGACTCTCAAGCACTCCAAATGCAAGTTTCTAGTACAATTAGCTCTACCATTACTATTATGAAAAATATGAAATCTGTTGATACTAATAAATCTCTTAAACCTGTAAGAGAAGAAATGATTAAAGATAGTATTGAAGTTACACTTAAAAACTACCTTATTTCAATTAAAAAAGCTCAGATGAGTATTTCTTTACTTGAAGAAAGTGTTGCTCTTGGAAAAGAAAATATTGAAAATCTTGAACTTAAACTTTCTGTTGGTATGGAAAGTGAACAAAATGTTTCAACTGCTAAACTTGAACAGAAACAATCTGAAGCAAACCTCGAATCAGCAAAACTTTCTCTTAAAAACTTAGAGCAAAGTTTAAAATCTTTCTTAGGTGTTGACGCAAACGAAGATATTGAAGTAAATTATGAAATTACATTTGACCAAATTGATGATGTTCAGCTTGAATCTTATATAACTTTAAAAACTCAAAATGACCCATCAATCAAAGCTTTAAAAGCTGACGTTGACCTCGCTGAATATAACAAGAGAATTGCATCAGTAACTGCAACTGATTCAGAAAAAGTTAATCTTGTAAATACTGTAAATACTGCTCAAAGAAAATTGACTGATACTCAAGATTCAATGGCTACAAATATAAGAAAAGCTTACAACCAAATTAAACAGCTTGAAGAACAAAACGTGTCTTATAAAGCTGCTGTACAAAAGGCTATCGAAACATATAACAGCGTTGTTGTAAGCTATCAGGCTGGTATGGCTACTTCTTATCAAGTAAGTCAAGCTAAAATGGGTATTTTACAGGCTGAAATCAATGTTGAACAAAATGCACTCGATTACGATATTCTTGTTTTGACTTTTGAAAAACCTTATATGCTTTCTTAAAAAACTTGAAATAAAAAAACCTTGAGGTTATCTCAAGGTTTTTTATATGGTGATTAAATTTTAATATAGCTTTAGAAATTGCATTGCAAAAGTTTACAAATTATGTTAAAATTTGATGTGGGTAATTGAAAATGATTACGGCTATATATTTTCTAGCTTTTTTTGCCGACTTTATTTTATAATAAAGGAGGGAAACACTTCCAATTGTGCAGTCGTTTGTGATTTATTGAAATCGAACTGCTACAACTTATAATATTGGGGGTGATAGTATGACAGACTTTGAAATTATAAGTTTGATGTTGTCATTAGGTCAATTAGTTTTGACTGCGATAACAGTATACATAAATGCAAAAAAATAGTAGCCCTCCCTGACAAGTAGTGCTACTATTTTAGTAATTGCTAGTCGGCAAATCATTTTCGATTGCCTTTTATACTATGATTATAGCATAAATAATTTTTTTGTAAAGACATTTAAGAGAATTTTTTAGATGTCTTTTATTTATATCTAATGAAAATTAAGTGAAATTGTTGAATAGTTATACATTTTATGATAAAATCTCAGTAAGGGTAATTGAAAATGATTACGGCTATATATTTTTTAGCTTTTTTTGCCGACTTTATTTTATAATAAAGGAGGGAAACACTTCCAATTGTGCAGTCGTTTGTGATTTATTGAAATCGAACTGCTACAACTTATAATATTGGGGGTGATAGTATGACAGACTTTGAAATTATAAGTTTGATGTTGTCATTAGGTCAATTAGTTTTGACTGCGATAACAGTATACAT
>CABVAP010000094.1 GCA_902496345.1 uncultured Eubacteriales bacterium | reverse complement strand
AAGTACCACGCCGTAGGCAAATAAATAGATTTCCGATGTAATCGGATTATAAGCCAAAGACTAAAACCACCACAAAACTGGTTTTTAAAATCTTTTTATTTAAAAAGGTTTACCCCTACAACTTCTAATTTGTTTTACTCTAATAAATCTCCAGCTTTTGTGTAGAATACATATAACGACGCAAGGATTGCAAACATTGATGAAAAAATAAATCCTGCCTTTAAACTGTACATCTCTATTACGTTACCAATTACAAGAGGACCTAAAAATGTTCCAAGACAAAAGATTGTTTGGCATATCCCCATAGCTGTAGATTTTAGCCTGTCGTCAATGTTTTTTGTACATAAGCCTATTAATACAGCATAAGCCGTTCCTGTTCCCGTTCCGGCTAAAAATGCACCAATATAAATCATAATTATATTGCTTGAAATAGGTATTATTATGCAAGATAGGGCAGTTATTAAAAAACTTAAAATAATTATGTTTCGACTTTTTACTTTTTTTATAAGTAAGTAACCACAAATCATAGACGAAAGTATTCGTGGTATCGTCATAATTGTTGAAATCATACTTAATTCCATATCATTAGCACCAAGATTTTTTGCAACCTGAGATGTAAATGTGTTTGTTGCACCAAATGCAATAAACTGAACAACAAGACATAATACAGCACAAAGTATTAATGTTTTGTCGTTTAAAAGTAACATTATATCTGAAAGTTTTGGTGGCTTTTTTTCTTCGATTTTATTTTCTTTGATGAATAAACTTAAAATTGTGCCTAATATTCCACCGATTGCTCCGGCAAGAAACGTATATTTTGTGAAAAGAAATGTTGATATTATGCCGGCAGAAATCATAGCAACAAGTTGACCTGCGTTATTTGCGGCTGTTAAAAATGATATTTTTCCAGCTGCTTCATCTTTACTAAAATAGCTTGAAAATAGTATCGTCATTATTACCCAGGAAGAGCCAGCTATCCCAGTTAGTCCTCTACAAAGCACAAATATCAATGGGTCTTTCGCAAAAAACATACCAAATGAACTTACTGCAGAAAGAAAAAGTCCAATGACTATAAATATTTTTCTTTTATTTAATTTATCTGATAAAATCCCCAAAGGAAATTGTACAAGTACCATCATAAGTCCATAAGCCCCCATAATAAGCCCTATGTCAGACTCAGAAATATTTAGGTCTTTTAGATAGGGGGTTATTATTGGAATATATGTGTTTGTGCTGAACCAATACAATGCGATAACCATATAAAAAATATATGTATTTATAACCGTGTTCTTTTTTGTCAATTTAATCTTCCTTTTTTGTTTTATTTGTAAAATAAAATCAGCCTAAGCTGAAGGTTTAAGTAAGGGAAGTCAATTTACTTTGACCTTTTAACCTACAGCCAAGGCTGATTTTTTCAATATATATTAATATACTTTAAATTCTAGGTAAGATAACAAATTTATAGCTAATTATTTACCAGCAAGTTTTTTATAACCTTCGAGTCTTCTCTTAGCATCTTCAGCACATTTTTCGAATAATTCGTCAGCAGTTTCTGGGAATGCTCTCTTAAGAGAAGTGTAACGAACTTCACCCTGGATAAATTCTTTAAAGTCACCAGTAGGTTCTTTAGAATCTAAAGAGAATGTTTCAGTTGTTGGGTTATATCTGTATAACTGCCAATATCCACAGTCAACAGCTTTTTTAGCTTCAAGCTGAGAGTTCATCATATTGATACCGTGGTTGATACAAGGAGAGTATGCAATAATTAATGATGGTCCTTTATATGCTTCAGCTTCAAGTAATGCTTTTAATAACTGGTTCTTATCAGCACCCATACATACTTGAGCAACATATACATAACCATAGCTCTTAGCAATCATACCAAGGTCTTTTTTACGAACTTTTTTACCTGATGCAGCGAATTTTGCAACAGCAGCAGCAGGAGTAGCTTTAGAAGCCTGTCCACCTGTGTTAGAGTAAACTTCTGTATCGAATACGAATACATTTACGTCTTCACCAGATGCAAGAACGTGGTCTACACCACCGAAGCCGATGTCATAAGACCAACCGTCACCACCGAAAATCCATTGAGATTTTTTAACAAGGTGTTCTTTGTTGTCAAGGATATATTTTTTGTGTTCATTGTCACAATCACAAGCTGAAAGAACTTCAACAAGTTTTTCAGATGTAGCTTTTGATTCTTCACCATCAAGCATTGTGTCAACCCAAGCCTGACAAGCAGCTTTAACATCTTCAGATTTAGCTTCAGCCATAAGAGCTTCAACATTTTCTTTTAAGAGTTCTCTCTGTTGTTTAACAGCAGTATACATACCTAAACCAAATTCAGCATTATCTTCAAATAATGAGTTAGCCCAAGCAGGACCCTGACCTTTGTAGTTTGTAGTATAAGGTGTAGCAGGAGCAGATGCACCCCAAATAGAAGAACAACCTGTTGCATTTGCTACATACATTCTATCACCAAATAATTGAGTGATAAGTTTTGCATAAGCTGTTTCAGCACAACCTGCACAAGAACCAGAGAATTCAAGAAGAGGTTGTTCGAACTGGCTACCTTTAACAGTAGTTTTTCCAACTGGATTTTCTTTATGAGAAAGGCTCATAGCATAATCCCAGTTAGCAGCTTGTTCCATCTGGCTTTCAAGAGGTTTCATAACAAGAGTTTCAGTTTTGTTGTTAGCTGGACAAGACTGAGCACAGTTTCCACAACCAGTACAGTCCATAACGTCAACTTGGATTCTGAATTTATATTGTTCGTAACCTTTCATACCATCTTTTGTTGCAAAACTTTCTGGTGCATTGTTTGCTTCTTCTTCAGTAAGAAGAACTGGTCTGATTGCAGCGTGAGGACAAACAAAAGCACATTGGTTACACTGGATACAAGAATCAACGTTCCAACTTGGTACATTAATTGCAACACCACGTTTTTCATAAGCAGAAGTACCTGGCTGGAATGTACCATCTTCAATGCCTTTGAATGCAGAAACAGGAAGGTCATCACCTTTCTGAGCGTTCATAGGGTCAACAACATTTTTAATGAAATCTGGTCTATCATCAGTTGCAGCAGCTTCATCATCAGCAGCATCAGCCCAAGAAGCAGGAACATCAACTTTAACAACGTGTTGAACACCCTGGTCAACAGCAGCATAGTTCATATTAACAACTTTTTCGCCTTTTTTGCCGTAAGATTTAACGATAGCTTCTTTCATATATTTGATTGCGTCATCAATAGGAATGATGTTTGCAATTTTGAAGAATGCAGCCTGTAATACTGCGTTGAAACGTCCACCAAGACCGATTTCTTTAGCAATTTCAACAGCATTGATTGTGTAGAAGTTAATATTGTGTTTAGCAATATAACGTTTTACTTTAGCTGGAAGGTGTTGTTCTAATTCTTCTTGAGTCCACTGACAGTTTAACAAGAAGTTACCACCATCTTTAAGGTCTGAAACGATGTCATATTTAGCAAGGTAAGCCTGCTGATGACAAGCAACAAAGTTTGCAGTTTTAACAAGATATGGTGAACGAATTGGATTCTTACCAAAACGTAAGTGAGAAGTAGTTACACCACCAGATTTTTTAGAGTCATAAGCAAAGTATGCTTGAGCATACATATCAGTGTGGTCACCGATGATTTTAATTGAGTTTTTGTTAGCACCAACTGTACCATCTGAACCAAGTCCCCAGAATTTACAGCTTACAGTACCCTCTGGAGTAACGTCAATTTCTTCACCTGTTGGAAGAGAAAGGTTAGTTACGTCATCTACGATACCAATTGTAAATCCGTTTTTAGGTTCTGGAGTATTAAGGTTTTCGTAAACAGCGATGATATTTGCTGGAGTTGTATCTTTAGAACCAAGACCGTAACGTCCACCAACGATTGTACGCTGGTCACCTTTGTTATAGAATGCAGTACATACATCTTGGAATAAAGGTTCGCCTAATGAACCAGGTTCTTTTGTTCTGTCAAGAACAGCGATTTTCTTAGCTGTAGCAGGGATAGCTTCTAAGAATTTATCCTGTACGAAAGGTCTATATAAATGAACGTTTACAAGACCAACTTTTTCGCCTTTAGCTGTTAAGTAGTCGATAGTTTCTGTGATAGCGTCACAAACAGAACCCATAGCAACGATAACTCTATCAGCATCAGGAGCACCATAGTAGTTAAATAATTTATAATCTCTACCAGTAAGTTTGTTGATTTCGTTCATATAGTTTTCAACAACGCCAGGAACTTCATCATAGAAAGGATTACAAGCTTCACGAGCCTGGAAGAAAACGTCATAACCTTGACAAGTACCTCTTGTAACAGGGTGTTCTGGGTTAAGAGCACGTTTTTTGAAATCTTTAACAGCGTCCCAATCAACGATTTTTCTAAGGTCTTCATAGTCTAAGAGTTCGATTTTCTGGATTTCGTGAGAAGTACGGAAACCATCGAAGAAATGAAGGAAAGGTACTCTTGATTTAATAGTTGAAAGATGAGCAACAGCACCTAAATCCATAACTTCCTGAACACTAGAAGAAGCAAGCATAGCAAAACCAGTTTGACGACAAGCCATAACGTCAGAGTGGTCACCGAAGATATTAAGAGCGTGGCTTGCAAGACAACGAGCACTAACGTGGAGAACACAAGGAAGTAATTCACCAGCGATTTTGTACATATTAGGAATCATAAGGAGCAAGCCTTGAGAAGCTGTGTAAGTAGTAGTTAATGCACCAGCAGCTAAAGAACCGTGAACAGTACCAGCAGCACCAGCTTCAGATTGCATTTCAACAACATTTACAGTCTGACCAAAAAGATTTTTCTTTCCTCTTGCAGCCCATTCATCAACATGTTCAGCCATTGGAGATGATGGAGTGATAGGGTAGATACCAGCAACTTCTGTGAAAGCGTAAGAGATTTCAGCAGCAGCTTGGTTACCATCCATAGTTTTCATAACCTTTGACATTTAAAAATTCCCCCTTAAAAGAATTATATATTTTTTACGGAAAAATCCGTATTAAAGATAAAATAATATTTAAAAAATGGAAACCAGGGAAAACGATACGTGGAAGAACAGTAGGAATATATCCACGCTGTCACCAATTTGCATTTTTAGCCAAAAATAAAGGCGTAAATATTTTATTATCTATGTCATATCTATATTATAACAATATTTTTCAAAATAGTAAATACAAATTTGAAAAATATATAAAAAAATTTTTTTGTAACTTGTACCATAAAGGTATATATTAAACATTCAAAATTTTAGTTATTGTGAAATTTTTATCTATTATGTCAATTGTAACATTTCCACCATTGGTTAGTTTACCAAAAATCAACTCATCAACAAGTATTTTTTTAAGTCTTTTATCAACAATACGATTTATCTCTCTTGCACCATATTCTTGAGAAAAACCTGTTTCGATAAGATAATTGTATGCTCTTTTTGTCATATTAATTTTGACGTTTTTACTCTTTAATTGAGCATTAAGATTGCGTATTGCTTTTTTAGCAATCAACATTGCCATATCTTTATCAAGGCTGTTAAATATTACTATGTCATCAAGTCGATTTATAAATTCTGGCGAAAATAGATTTTTTATTTCACTATTTATCGCATCGGAAGAATATTTTTTGTCATTAAAACCGATAAAGTTACGATTTATCTGAGAAGCACCGGCATTTGATGTCATAATTAAAATGACATTTCTAAAATTTATTTTGTTACCAGCATTGTCGGTTAAAGTACCATAATCCATAACTTGTAAAAGTACATTTAAAATATCTTTATGTGCTTTTTCTATTTCATCAAGAAGAAGTACGCAATGTGGAATTTTCTTTATAGCTTCTGCTAAAAGTCCACCTTCTTCATAACCAACGTAACCGGGAGGGGCACCTATAAGGCTTGATACAGAGTGTTTTTCTTGATATTCACTCATATCAAATCTAACTAAATCTATATTTAAAATTTCGGTAAGTTTTTTGGATATTTCAGTTTTACCGACTCCTGTAGGACCGACAAATAATAAAGACGCAATAGGTTTTTCCTCATTTCGCAAACCTGATTTTGCAAATTTAACGGCATTGACAACGGTATCGATTGCCGTATCCTGTCCAAAAATTTCTTTCTTTAAAAGAGTGTCAAGTTTTTTTAGTTTTGTCAATTCATTTGAACTTAAGTTTTCAACCGGTACTTTTGAAATCTTTGAAACTATCTTTCGTATAGCTGTATCTTTTATAGTGATAACAGAATTATTTTTTGATGATAACCTTGCAAAAGCACCAGCTTCATCGATTATATCAATTGCTTTATCTGGCAAAAATTTATCTTTTATATATTTCGATGATAATATGCAAGCTGATTCTATCGCTGTATTAGTATATTTTACATTATGATATTTTTCATATTTTGGTTTTAAGCCATTTAATATTTCGATACATTCTGAAACAGTTGGCTCTGGAACTTCTATTTTTTGAAACCTTCTCGATAAAGCTCTATCTTTTTCAAAATATTTTTTGTATTCCTCATAAGTGGTTGAACCTATTATTTTTAAATTTCCGTTTAATAAATAAGGTTTTAAAATTCCGGCTGCGTCCATTGAACCGGACACGCTACCTGTTCCGACTATCGTATGGATTTCATCTATATATATGATTGGATTGGTGTCTTTTGAAATAATTTCTATGAGTTTCAAAAATCTTTCTTCAAAATCACCACGATACCTAGTTCCAGCGACCAAAGCAGCTATATCAATATAATAGATTTTTGAATTTTTTAATAATTTTGGAACATCGCCATTTGCAATTTTTTGAGCAAGCCCCTCTATTATTGATGTTTTACCAACACCAGGGTCGCCAACGTGTACAGGATTATTTTTTATTCTCCTTGATAAAACCTGTAGAGTTCTTTCAAGAATATCTTCTCTACCTATTAATGGGTCAAGATTTCCAGCTAATGCTTTTTCTGTCAACTCTGTGGAATATTTTTGTAAATAAGAATCTTCTTTTTCTGTCCTTACATTTGCGTTTGTTTCAGTAGATAAAGGGGTATCGTTAATTGCTTTTACAGAAATTCCGTGAGAAAGATACTTTAATAGGGAAGATTTGCTTATGCCATTTTTATTTAAAATAAACACACTATATGATTCTGTTAAATCAAAAAATGATGCAAGGACATCATTCAATGAAACAAAATCTTTATTTTTTTCCTCTGCTCGAAAACTAGCGTATTTAAAAAGCGACATAAACGAAAATGATTCAATAGGGTCACGATTTTTGACTTCTTCGCAATACTCATCAAAAAAACTTGATAAGTCTTCAAGCATAGCATTTACGTCGGCACCACTATTTTCCATTATTTCTTTCCCTGAATCGAATAATAAGACGGCATATAAAAAATGTTCAGGTGTAACAAATTCGTGATTTCTTAATTTTGCCTCGTTAAAGGCGATTATATAGATTTGATTTGTTATATTATCTAATTTCATTTTTATTCCTCATCTATTGTCATTTTTAGTGGAAAGCCTTCTTTTTCAGCCATTTGTTCGGTAAGTAATTTTTTTGTTACTGCAATGTCATACGTATATTTACCAACTATTGCACTTCCTGTTGTATGAATTTTCATCATCAATGTTGAAGCGTCTTCAGCAGATTTATTGAAAATTTGCATCAAAATTTGTACGACAAACTGCATTGTTGTATAATCGTCATTGTGCATTATCACAACGTACATTTTCGGTTTTTTTAATTCGGTTTTCAACTCCGTTGAAAGTTTAGATTGTGCCATAAAAAGCCCTCATTTTAAGTTATTTTTTATCTCGATTTATCTGTATGTGCATTTTTGCTGTTTCTGTTTCAGTTTCTGGTTTTGCAAAAATCTGATTTACTTCTTTTTTAAAGTTAGAATAACATTTTGCACAATACATTCCCTTTGTTATAGGAGCTCCACATCTTGCACATTTAAGTAAGTCGGCAGAATCTGGGGCAAGCTCTATACGTTCCTCTTTTAAATAACGCATAATTTTTTTTCTTGACACTCCAGTATATTCTTCAACAGTTGTAATTTTTGAACCAGGAAACTCTTTGAGGAATGCACGCACTTTTTGAAAATCTTCTTCATCTCTTTTCATACATTCTGGGCAAAGCAAACTATATGGGTGAGAGAAAACTCTACCACACACCTTGCAATTTTTTTGATTTTGGTCATAGGAACTGTGTCTATTTGTTGTATCCATAAAAATTACTCCTCGTAAGTTTATTAAAGTAATTATATATTTTTGATTTTGATTTGTCAACGTTACCTATGTTGTACATATAATATAACTAGAGGTGGTTTAATAATAAAATTTATAATTTAGTTAGGTGGTTATGAAATGTTAAAAGAAAAAGCTATTTATTATAAAAGGAAAGGATATAACTGTTCACAATGTATATTAAAGGCCTCTGAAGATACTTATGGTATAAAATTATCAGAGCAGGTTTTAAAGGCGTGTTCTGCTGTTAATAATGGCTTTGGAATAGGGAACGTTTGCAGTGTTCTCATTGCAGGGGTTATGGTCTTTGGGTTACTTTTTGATAGCGAAACAGCCAAACAAATGAGATTAAATTTATTTATGAAATTTCACGAAAAGCATTCATTTGACTGTATGGCATTAAGACGAGAATTTAAAACTGGAAATTGTGAGGAGATTATAAAAGAAATTGCAGATATTGTCGAAACTTTGATAAAAGAAAATAAAGATGGTTTGTAAATATTTTGTGAACGTCTGATTTTTATGATAGTTATCGGCTTCATTTGCTCTAAAATCAATTGCCACTTTTTATATAATTTGAGTTTACCCATTTTTTAAAATTAGAAAAATAAAAAAGCAAAAACACTCTTG
>CABVAP010000093.1 GCA_902496345.1 uncultured Eubacteriales bacterium | reverse complement strand
CATCATTTTCTGAATTTAAAAACCTTTCCCCACAACATTCACAAACAAAAGTTTCGTCATCAAGACAATCCTCACAATAACTATTTTCATTAAATATTATTACTTCATTTTCATCAATTTCCCTCCCACAGGAATAACAAACAAAAGCTTCTTCCTCATCAAAATCTTTTGATTTCTCATCTTTTTCACATATATTTTTACACATCTTAAAATTCCTCCCAAACACTAAACTTAATATTCTTCAGCCAACAACATTGTACAATGACTAACATCATCAATCACAAAAACCTTACCCTCAAAAACTTCCTTTTCATCAACAGGCACAACCATAGAATTTTTATATTCCGGTTGTTCTTGAGAATGAGTAATCTTTTGAAAAGTTTTTCCACAAACATCAACTCTCTCAAGCGTAAAAACTTGCAAATAATCTTTTTTACTAACTTCCATTGAATCAATCATTAACCACATCAAATTTTGTACAAATAAACTTACTTCCAAATTAATCCCTTTTGTCAAATACCTATTTTTAAACATACTACCTCCAATAAATAAACATAAAAGACTCTTCATATTTTTATATTTTCTGCTATCACCTCCAGCCAAAAGACTCATATCCAATGTCATTTTCAGCAAGTGTTTGTATCCCCTCACTAAATTTCAAGGAACTCCCACCACCTAATAGTTGGAGTTCTTTCTTGCATTGGATAAAATATCTAAGTTCCTTTTGGTATGTTCCTGAAATACTCAGGGCTATACACAGTTATAATATATAACTCAAAGTTTTTACTATAACAATTTTCTATAAAAAAAGTCGTGTAAAAATAAAAATCTTTTTTACACGACTTTTTTATAATTAATAGAAATTTTTTATAGGATTAATTTTATCCGACAATATATCTGAAGCCTTTTCATCAGCCGACTGTATTGCATGTGTATAAATTTTAGTTGTCGTACTAACGTTAGCATGACCCAATCGTTTAGACACTGTCGGAATATTTAACCCACCAGCTATAAGCAGTGAAGCGTTGGTATGTCTTAAAGAATGTGGAGAAAATTTAGGAAGATTATTTTGTTTTACAAAGTTTGCAATCCAATCAGTAAAACTATCTGGATTCATTGGTGTAGAATCCTCCTGTATAAATAACCTATCATTTTTAATAACCTCTTTTTTACCTTCAAAAGTTGTTATTTCAATTTTATTATTCCATAAACTACCCATATTAAATTTTAAGTGCAACCAATACTTTCTATATTTTTTAAGAACAATAAAAGCATCATCAGGAAGTTTTATAGTTCTTTCAGAAGACGCATTTTTAGTATCTTTTGTTATAATTCCCATTTTAGAAACATATTGACTTGTTCTTCTTATCGTAATAACTTTATTTTCAAAATCAATATCTTTCCATTCAAGCCCCATAAGTTCGCCTCTTCTCATACCAGAATAAAGTAAAACATAAAAAGCTGTTTGCCATTTTATATGTACATTATTCAAACAATCTATTATTTGTTTTAATTGCTTATCATCAAGAAATATAGCTTCTTTTCTTTTAACCCTCGGAGCTTTCATATAATTTTTATCAGCTATATTAAAAGGTACTAATCTATCATGAGTTGCTTGTTTTAAAATTACACTAATTAATCTATGATGATGTAAAATTGTTTTTTCCGAAAATCCTACATCACTATAATTTAACTCAAAAACAGAATTAACATTTATATTTAATGCTTTAGCAATTTTATTTGCAGTTTCAATACTAATGTGTTTTCCTTTTTTCAATGCAACATTCATTGTTGTCATACTAATACCACATATTTTAGCCAAATATTGTTTAGAAAATTCCTTTTCTTTTATAACTTCTTGTAAATAATCCTTTGATATTGCAAAATTACCTCTATTATTTACACCCTCTTCTCTAAGATTATTATAAAACGACATTAAGTGATGTGATTGAAGTTTTGTAAGTTTAATATTTCCAATAGCTTTATTTATATTATTCAAAAGAGATCTATATCTTTCATAAGTTTTGGGTGCAAGCTGAGGCGGTTTATTATTTTTCAACCATTGTAAAGAATATTCTTCAAATTTAGTTGAAGAATCAAATATGCTTCCTCTTTTCATTTTTTCATCAAAAAGAACCTTTTGTCTTTCAAGTTCTTTTTCTATTGCTTTTTCAGACATATTTTCAGACGGACTCCAAGTCATTGTATGTTCTATTTGTTTACCATTTATATCATATCCGTTATACGCTCTAAGATAATAAGTAATTTTTCCTTTTGAAGAAATATGCTTTTTAACTGTTGCCATTTTTATACCTCCATCATAAAATTTAAGGAGTGCAAAAGCACTCCAAATTGATTTACATTATTTTACGAATTTTATTATTTGCTTGTGATAACTCTTCTTCTTTATCAACATTAAACCCGTCTAAATAATCCATAAGGCCATACCAATTAATAAGATATTTTCTTCCAACTTTACACCCGGGAATTAAATTGTTTTTTATTAAATAAGTTAAAAATTGTTTGCTAACACCAATATTTTCTTCTTTACACTTTTTATAAGTACCATCAATTGTGTTCATTAATCTAATCTTCATACGCAAAATCTCCTTTTATTAAATATTATTCATTAATATAATATATAATTTTAAAACTATATTTTTTCAATTCTAATAAACGTTTAATTTTTTGAAAATTTGATTTTATGACACATTTATTTTTTTGATAATTTAAATTTATGATTCGTATATGTTGTTCCACGTTCTTTGTTCCGTCAACAAAATTTTTTTTATTTTTTTCATTTTACATTTTGATAATTTAAATTTATGATTCGTATATGTTGTTCCACGTTTTTTGTTCCGTCAACAAAACTTTTTTATATTTTTTTCATTTTGCCTTTTGATATTTTAAATTTATGATTAATATATTCTGTTCCACGTTCTTTGTTCCATCAATAAAACTTTTTTATATTTTTTTTCATTTTGCCTTTTGATATTTTAAATTTATGATTAAATAATATAATTAATTAAAATAGTAAAAATATAACTATATTTACTAAAAAACTATATTTAAAATAAGTTTTTTATGTGATAGAACCTGGAACATGGAACAATTATTCTTCTAAAGATTTTTTTAAAGAGATACCGATAAAACCATTGCAGTTTTTATTATTATCTCTAAATTTTTTATTTTCTATTTTATTTATGTATTCTTTTTTCAACAATTTACAAAAATGATCTTGAGAAATTGCTATAAAGTTATTATCATTACAATATCGACAGTATTCATCATATAATACGCTGCTGTGCGTTTTATATTTTTCATCAAATATACAACAATTTTGAATATAACTTTTTAAAATAGCACATTCATCATAAACAAACCCTTCATCTGAATATTCTTCAAATCCAATATTTCCACCTGAAAAAATATAATTTCTTTCGCGTAATTTTTTATATGCTTCAAAAGCCTTAATAGCAATAGCTAATTTTTCAGAATTTACAATAATTTCATCAAGATTACAAATTTGTTTTTCTTTAGGAATACTGTGTTCAAAAGGGATTAGAACAATTCTATTTATAAATGCTTCATCTTTAATTTTTGTAATAATTTTATGATTTGTTGCAAATAAAAATTTCGCTGTATTTTTAAATGAAAATGGAGAACTATATTTAGCTTCGACACGACACAAATCATTTCCCGTTAACATTTTTAGATTAGCTATAGCACTTGTATTAATTTTATCAAATTCAAGATCCATTGATATATTCAATCGTTTATCAACAATAGAAGCCATATTGAATCTTCCTCCTAAATCTTGCAATGATTCAGTAGAAATGTCCGAACTACAAAAAAATGACTGAATTATATTTCCAAGCACGCTTTTACCGCTATCCCCTTTTCCAAAAAGAACAAAAAAAACATTTTCCATTAAGATCTGTCGATAAAATATACCCCAACATCTCCCAAATTCTGTTAATATATTCAGTATTACCTTGCATTGAATCACTTAAATATCTATCAAAATAAGGCGTTTTCATATTAATATTTTGAACATAGTCAACATTTAAACAACTTGTAATAAAATAACAATGATCAGGCTCAAAAAAACAATTATTAAAAATGTCAAAATATCCATTGTTAAAAGCAACTATATTGTTAGGCATACTATATAAATTGCTTTTTAATATTGTTTCAGATACTAAAAAATTGTATATGTGTTCCAAAATACTTGGATATCCCGACGCTTCAACTGCCCCCCTACAAAGTTCTAAAATAATAGCTTTCGTTGTTTCTTTGTCGCAATGGCAATATTTTTTTCCATCAAAAAAGTAAATTGCTGAATTAACATTATGAAAATAATAGTTTTCAAGAAGATATTCAGCAATTTTATAAGGTGTTTTTTTACCTTCTTTTAAATTATCTTTTTTAGATGATTTTTTCTTAGTAAATGTTTTTTTCTCAACAATTTGTGATAACTGATTTGCAAGGTTTTGTTTATTGTAAGCTTCAGAATTTTCAAATTGATAATTTTGATATTTTTCATTATCAAACAAAATTTCATTGTTTTCAAAATTATCATTAAAAACTGAATTTGTTTGTGAAGAATATAAGTCTACAGTTTTATTTTGTTCAGTTTGAATTTCATTTTCTTTTTTTATGTTTTTATTTGAATCATCAAAAGTACATAATATCTTTTTTTCTGAAATACTTGGTTTTAATTCTTTTTCGCCTTTTTGTTCAAATGTGCATAATACTTCTAAACCTTGCGAATTGAAAACAGCTATTTTTTTTTTCATCATTTGAATTATTAAAAACTTTTTTCATTTTTAGTCCTCCCTATTTCATAGTAAGATTTTAAAGTAATAAATTGAATAGTTATTCTAATCGTCCAAAATAACACCTCCTTTATTCTAAGAATATTATAACAAACCCCCTAATGTATTAAAATGGCAATTTCTTAACTAATTAAATCTATTTTTTTACCATAACATTATTTTAATTTGCATTTTAATTTACATTTTCTGAATTTTATGGTATAATTATTGTAATATAATTTATCACAAAAAGAGGTATATAAATGAAATCTTTTCCAACATTTGATTCAATAAATATACATTCAAAAGCTTTTAGAGATTTTGAAACTTCAATGTTCATGCTACAAATAAATCCTAATTTAATATCAGAAGAAATAAATAAATGTGATATTAATAAAAATAATTTTAATACATTCATAAATACACTTTTTGACATCTGCTTAAAAAAATGCACTCCTTATATAAATTATCAAGGTAGTAATTGGATTAATGAACTTAATCTTTTCGGCAAAGCCCTACAAAATAATAATAAAGATAGCGAATCAACACGAATTTTATTTGAAAACATTTTTATAATACTTTTAAAATATCATTGTTTTTTAGCATCTTTCTACACAATTCATGCTTTAAGCAAAAATGAAAAAAATAAAAAAAATGAATTTACCACTTATGAATTAAATTCTATATACTCAAATATGGATAAATCAAATTATTATAAGTACACAAAAAAATTATTAAACACCAATAAATATATAAAAAATATAATATTAAATAATAATTTTACAGATGATGAAAATACAGGTAAAAATACAGATAAAAATGCAAATGAGAATATAAATTCTGAAAAAGAAAAAGACCAAAAATCAGACTCCATTAAATTTAATGTCTTTTGCTCAAAGCTAACTAATTATTTAATTATGTATCCATACAATAGAATAAAATTTCCAAAGGAAATAACAAATAAAAGAACTTTAAAAAGATATATTAATAAACATATAGAAACATTAGAAAAAGCAGAAAAAGAATTTAATATAAAAAGCATTGAAAACTCAAATAATAAAAAACAACTAAATAAAGATGAAAAAAATATTTTGATAGATAATTTATTGTGCAATTATCAATATAAGAGAATTTATAACACAGATCTATTATTAGACCTATTAAAAAGTTGTCATACTAATAAAAATCTTTTCAACAAAGAATTAATTAATATTTTTTGCAATACACTTTATATGCCTAACATTTATAGTAGAAATTTCTTTTTGCAATACTGTATTTTTTGTTATAATAACAATACACTATTCTCTCAAAATTTTTTTACACAACTTGAAGAAAGCTCTACAAGCCGAGGTATGTTTAATGTTTTCCAACCAGCTACACCTGAATTAGATAAATTTTCAACATGGTTAAAACTTTTAAATGAAAATATTTTATATCTTTCATTTTTTTTAATTCCAATGATTGAAAAACTATTTCTTTATAATTTAATAAAACTAACAGATTCTTCTACATTAGATTTACAAGAAGCTATTGATGATTTTGTATATGAAAATCACCAATTTTTAACCTTTAATTTTAATATACTCGAAAATAAAAAAATAGAAGAATTAAAAGATATTTTATCAAATTCACATTTATCTACAAAAAATATAGCAATACTAGAAGAAGATTTAAAGTTATTTATAAATAATAGTATAGAAAACGAACAAGAGCAAAATAAAAATAATACATCTAAAAAGGAAGAAGATCCATCTACTAAAATAACAAATGATTCTACTTTAAATTATGATACTTGTATTGAATTTTTAAATAAATTTTATGATAAAATGCTAAATATTGATGATTATGCTATTCATTTTACTCCAGAAAACTTTTTGTTTAATTCATTAAATAAGAATATTACAGATTCTCGAGAATTAAATATAAATGAAAAAACTATTAGTTGTTTGCAAAATTTCCTTGCAAATAAATATATAAATTTCACTTTAGATAAATATAAATCAAATTTATAAAAATAATATAAATCAAGAATAATTAAACAAAAAAATGCATTTAAATTATTTTTATTAGAAATAATTTAATTTTATTAGAATTTATTTAATTTTATTAGAAAAACACTCTTGATTTTTTCTGATAAAAATCTTATAATTTACTTACATAAGAAATTATAAGAAACATACTAAAGTTTCATACTGAGGTGATAAATTTGTTAGAAAACGAACTTATAGAAATTGTTAAAACAATCCAAAAACAAAAATGTGAAAGTAATTACATTGAAATTAAATCTGCAAAAAATGGCTGTCCAAAATTATTTGATACATTATCATCTTTTTCAAATCAAGAAGGTGGCGGAAAGATAATCTTTGGCATTGATGAAAATAATGATTATGAAATTTGTGGAGTTTATGACCCTGCTGATTTACAGAAAAAAATTATGGAACAAAGCTTACAAATGGAACCCGTTGTCAGACCACTTTGTACAGTAGCAACAATCAATAATAAAACTGTTGTATCTGCTGAAATCCAAGAAATAGAAGTTTTTTCTAAACCTTGCTTTTATAAAGGTGTTGGAAGAATAAAAGGTTCATATATTAGAGTCGGTGACGGAGATAGATTAATGACTGAATATGAAATTTATAGTTATGAATCATTTAAAAAAGAAATTCATGATGAATTAAGAATAGTAAGTAGAGCAACTATCGAAGATATTGACAATGATAAATTCTTAGAATATATGTTTAAAATAAAAAAGAATAAACCTAATCTTTCAGCAATACCTATTGAAAAAATAAGGAAATTACAAGGTTTTTGTGAAAATGAAAAACCTACTTTAGCAGGTATACTATTATTCGGCGATTACCCTCAAGCATATTTTCCACAACTTTGTATTACAGCAGTAGTTGTACCCGGCATTGAAAAAAGTACAACAGGTATTGTCGGAGAAAGATTTATTGATAATATGAGAATTGACGGAACAATTCCTCAAATGCTTGAAAATTCATTAAATTTTATTAGACGAAATATGAAAACAAAGACCATTATAGATGAAAACACAGGAACTCGATCTGATAAAACAGAATATCCTATAATTGCATTAAGAGAGCTTATAATAAATAGCTTAGTCCATAGAGATTATAGTATTCATACTGATTCTACACCTATAACAATCACTATGTATAGTAATCGTATTGAAATTGAAAATCCTGGAGGTCTTTATGGAAGAATGACCCTTGACAAACTAGGAAAAATATCTGCTGATACAAGAAATCCTTATATAGCTAATGCTTTAGAAACAATGGAAATAACCGAAAATCGTTATAGTGGTATTCCAACTGTAATAAATTCAATGAAAAACTATAACTTGCCTTCACCAAAATTTGAAAATGATAAAGGTATTTTTAAAGTAACTCTTTATAACAATTCAACAGATTCTTTTGAAATAAACAATCTCTCTTCTGAAGAACAAGAAATTCTTAATTTCTGTAAAACTCCAAAAAGTAGAAATGATATATCTGAATTGTTTAAAGATAGATTAACGATTGCTTATGTTATGGAAAAATATATTAAAAAACTTGTAGATTTAGAGCTACTTTTACTTACTATCCCAGATAAACCAAAAAGCAAACATCAAAAATATATAACAAAAAAATCTTCACAACTATAATCCTTAATACTAAAAAATCTAGGTATAATAATAGGCTCTATAATAAATGTTTGGTTAGATAACTTCACCATTTATTATAGAGCCATTTTTAAAACGAAATACTTATATTTATAGAAATTTCAGAAGATTTAGAAATCAAAATTTACATATTTTTTCTTAAAAAGTGTCCCTTATAATTTTAAGGAGCACTTGGGGCATTTTTGGTATACCTCAACTATTGACATATAGCCTAAAAAAATCAATTTCTAAAATAATAACGGAAATATAACGGAAATTTTTCATTTGCTTCACTTCTTCAAAAAAAGTAAAAACCCTCGTAAACCGCTGTCTACAAGGCTTTAAAAGGATTGCGGGAGCCGGATTTGAACCGATGACCTTCGGGTTATGAGCCCGATGAGTGGAATATTTAGCAATACTATCTAATACTATTAATCTTAAAAAATCCCTTAA
>CABVAP010000092.1 GCA_902496345.1 uncultured Eubacteriales bacterium | reverse complement strand
GCTTTTAAGCCCTTGAAACAGCTGTTTTCCTCAGCGAAAATGCGATTTCCGCTTTCGGATAAAAGTCTGCGACGCTTTTTGAAATCGACAATAATGATAAAAATTAACTTTTTCTACACCACAATCTAAACAATTGTATTTTTAATTTGAAAGTAATTTTTCCACAAACTCAACCATTTCTTTTTGCGTTTCAGCCTTGTTTATATAAAAACGAGCCTCTGCACTGTGTGGAATACCTTTCACATATTTTCCAAGATGTCGCCTCATCTCACGTACACCAATATACTCACCTTTGTATTTTACAAGCATATCAAGGTGTCGCAATGCAAGCGTAAGTTTTTCCTCTATAGTCGGTTCTGGAAGAAGTTCACCTGTCTTTAAATAGTGAATTGTTCTTTTAAAAATCCAAGGGTTTCCCTCTGATGCCCTACCAATCATAATAGCGTCACAACCTGTATGCTCAAATAAAGCCTTTGCCTTTTGTGGACTGTCAACATCACCATTTCCGATAACAGGTATGCTAACCCTTTTTTTAGCCTCTTTTATTATATCCCAATCTGCCTCACCACTATAATATTGCTCTCTTGTTCTACCGTGTATAGCTATCGCAGCAGCACCGTTTTCTTCAGCAATTTCAGCGATTTCAGGGGCATTTATACAGCTATCATCAAAACCTTTTCTAATCTTTATAGTAACCGGCTTTGAAACAGCAGAAGAAACACTTTTAACAATTCGACCAATTAGTTCAGGATTTTTCATAAGGGCAGACCCCTCACCGTTCTTGACAATTTTAGGAGCAGGGCAACCCATATTAATATCAATAATATCGGCATATTGCTCTGTTTTTTTTGCCATTTGAGCAAGTATATCAGGGTCAGAGCCAAACAACTGAATTACAGCCGGTCTTTCTTCGTCAGCAACTTCAAGCATACTTTGTGTATTTTTGTTGTTGTGTAAAATTCCCTTTGCACTAACCATTTCAGAGTAAACAAGCCCACAGCCAAGCTCTCTGCATATTATTCTAAAAACAATGTCAGTAACCCCTGCCATAGGGGCAAGAAACACATTGTTTTCAAGTTCAACATTACCAATTTTCATTTTAACCACCATTAACGTTTTTTGTATACTTTATACCATAAATTCAAAGAATTTAAAAGTTCCTCACGTTCCCTTTTAATTCTTTCGATTTCAAGACCTGCACCTATTTCATCAAAGTCAAAATCATTTTCATCAGAAGACGCTTCAAGAAAAACATCACCGTTATCATAAAATCCAAGCGTAAAAATACAATGCAATTTTTCTGCCATAGACGCAACAATAGCTTTAAGTTCTTCCTTAACAGCCTCCGGAAGTCTTTTTTCCATATTAGGCTCAATAAAATACTTTTTGTTGTAGCAAGACGCTGCACTTAATATAGTTTTATTCATTTAATCGTTCCTTTTGTTTTTTTATTTTTTTCGTTATATATATCGTCCATCTTGAAGTCTAACAGAAACTTCTCCAGATACGATAGAAATATCGTCATTTTTATCATCTTTAACAATAAGCCCACCGTTTTCAGAAATACCAACAGCAGTACCCATTATCTCACCTTGTCGTGAAATAGCCTTTATTTTTTTGCCTATGTTAAGACAACAGCTTTCATATTCTTTGACAAAGATAGAAAAGCTTTTAGCCGAAACAAATTTATAATAATTTTCTTCAAATTCAACTAATATAGCGTTAAGGATTTCGGCTCTTTTAAAATGCGTACCTGTTTCGATAAATAAAGATGTTGCTTTTTGAGAAATAGACTCGTCAAATTTTTCAGCATTTATGTTTACCCCTATACCAACAATGACATAGTTAATTCTTTCAACTTCACAGCTTATTTCTGTCAATATTCCAACAGCTTTTTTACCGTTTATTATTATGTCATTAGGCCATTTAAGGTATGCCATAATTCCAAGCTTTCGAAAAGCTTTACATATAGACAGCCCAGCGATTAAAGTAATAGACGTAATGTCACTAGGCAAAAGGTCAGGCTTTAAAACGATAGAAAATGCAAGATTTAAATTATCAGAGTTTATCCAGTTGTTACCAAGTCTGCCCTTACCTTTTGTCTGTTTTTCTGATATAACAAAAAATCCGTCATCAACCCTGTTATCTTCGCTTTGAGCAAGTCTTTTAGCCTCTTCGTTTGTAGAGTCAACCTCATTTAGACACAAAAAACTTTTTCCAAATTTCTTTGTTTTAAGTCTACTTTCAATTTCATATTGATTCAATATGTCGATTTCATCATTAAGCTTATAGCCTTTGTTAGTCACAGAGTTTATCTCATAACCAGCCTCTTTAAGTTTAGATATATTTTTCCAGACAGCACTTCTTGATATATCGAATGTTTTTCCAATCTGTTCTCCTGAAACAAAATCATTACTTTCTTTTAATAGCTTCAAAATTTTATATTTCATAATCTATCCCTTTAAATAATAAATAAACTTTATTTTTTAAATTTAAAATCATTTGCTAAATCAGCAGCTTTACTGCTTGATTGTGGCTCTGTATGGTCATAATTGCTAGCTAAAATTTCATCGATATAAATAGCAGTTATTTCAAAATCGTCAGAGTCTGCCTTAAATCTTTCAGATAGTTTTGTTTTAACTGCGTCTTTAATATAGTCTGTACTTTCAGAGCTAGAAAGTTTTTCTTCTCCAACAGAGTTAAAAGCATCAGCGACAATTTGTCTATATTCGTCATTGCTCAAATCTTTAAGTTTATTAACTTTACCTTCAAAGCTCATTTTAACGGTATAATTTTTAGTTTTTTCACCAGATAATGAAACAGTAACTTGTGGCTTTTCAACAACGCTAATTTCGTTCTTATTTATCATAAAAATTGTAAAACCAACCCCTAAAAGTACAATTAATATAACAAGGACGATAGCGATAACACCAGAGTTATCTTTTTTGTTTTTCTTAGAATATTTTTCTACAATTTCCTTTGTCATTTTACTTGCCATAAAAATACCTCCTATCTAAGATAAAATTTTATATAACTATAATTTTATAAACTAGCCAAAAGGTTTGTCAAATAATTTTCGTCAAATTCATAGTCTTTGTTACAGAAATGGCAATGAAGAACAGCTTTTTTATCTGTTTTAAGAATGTCCTCAATTTCAGCCTTTCCAATACTTAAAAGAGCTTTTTCAACTCTTTCTCTTGAACAGTTACAGCTAAACTTAACATCTGTTTTTTCAAGGATATTAAGTTCAAATTCACCAAGAACATCTTGTAAAATATCCTCTGGAGTCATACCGGATTCAAACATAGATGTAACAGATTTAATTTTTGCCATTTTATTTTCAATAGCAGAAACAACTTCTTCGTCAGCGTCCGGCATAACTTGAATTACAAATCCACCTGCCTGTTTTACGGTATAATCTCTGTCAACAAGAACACCAAGAGCAACGGCTGATGGAACTTGTTCAGATGTCGCAAAGTAATAGGTAAGGTCTTCGGCTATTTCGCCGGAAACAAGAGGAATTTGACCGACATAAGGTTCTTTTAAACCAAGGTCTTTTATAACTGTAAAGCTACCATATCCCAATGCTCCGGAAACATCAAGTTTTCCGTTTGGTTTAAGAGGTATGTCAACCAAGTTATTAAAGCAATATCCTTTAACTTCGACTTTATTATTTGCTGTCACAACAATACCGCCAGCAGGGCCATCACCTTTTATGTTGATAGTCAATATATCCTTTTCATCTTTAAGCATATATCCCATAATTGCACCCGCTGTTAAGGTTCTACCAAGAGCGGCAGTAATTACAGGCGATGTTTTATGCAAATTAAAAGCAGTATTAACTGTTTCTTTTGTAATTGTTGCAAAGGCACGAACACTACCGTTTCCAGCCGTTGCACGTACTATATAATCCATTTTTAATTTCTCCTTTTTACTTTCCATTTTCTCTAGCTACGAAAAAAATTCTTTGACTATCAGCTTTAGGATAATCAAAAGTAAGCTCATCAAAAACAGCGACAAATTCAAGTCCGGATTTCTGAATAAGTTCTTTAATAGTTTCAATTTCATAGCCTTTTTCGTAATGCTCTTCTTCAAATCTTTCGTATAAACCTGTTTCTTCGTCTTCAATAAAAAAATTAGTGTAATATTCGTTTATACATTCGTCTTCATCAAAATAATTTTCCCAAGTATAAGCAGAATTTTCATCAGTTTGAGAAAAGCTGTTTTGCCCAAGAATATTTTTGAATTTATATATAGTATTCAAATCGAATATAAAAAGCCCCTTAGGGTCAAGATAGTTATTAACAAGTTTAAAAACTTCAAGAAGTTCATTTTCTTCAAGTATATAATTTATGCTGTCGCAAAGACTTAATATACAGTCAACGGTACCATAAAGCTCAAATTCTCGCATATCCTGTTCAAGATATAAAATCTTGCTGTTGTTTTCTGTTGCCTTTTCTCTAGCCTCAGAAAGCATATTTTCAGAATAATCTATCCCAATCATATCATAGCCCAAATCAGAAAGCCTTTGAGTTATGTTACCTGTTCCACAACCAAGCTCAGCGATAAGATTAGGAGATAATCCAAACTTATCCCATATTTTTTTTATATATTCAATCCATTCATCATAAGGTGTATCGGACATAAACTTATCATACACCCTAGAAAAATTTTCATAAGCAGACAAAGTTGCACCTACTTTCATTTTTAAAACCTCGATACATTAGTTTTTTAATAAATCTGTATCAAGCTCTAAAACTTTTATTTTGTAATTATTTCAACACCGGTTTCAGTAACAACAACAGTATGTTCCCATTGTGCAGAGAGCTTTCCGTCACTTGTAACAACAGTCCAATCATCGTCAAGCACTTCGCATTCATAGGTGCCTTGATTAATCATAGGTTCAATTGTAAACATCATATTTGGGACTAATATCATAGTTTTTCTGTTTGTTCTAAAGTGTTCAACAATAGGGTCTGTATGAAACTCAAGTCCAACACCGTGACCACTTAAATCTCTAACAACAGAATAGCCTGCTTTATCTGCCATATCATTTATAACGTTACCTATTTCACCAACAGGCATATAAGGTTTAACAGCCTCGATACCGGCATACATAGCGTCTTTTGTAAAATCAACAAGTCTTTTTGCCTCATCAGAAACATTTCCAATCATATACATTCTACTCATATCAGAGTAATAACCGTTTAAAATTGTTGTAACGTCAACATTCATAATGTCGCCGTCTTTAAGAACAGTATTTTTATCAGGGATACCGTGACAAATAACATCATTTATAGATGTGCAAACGCTTTTAGGAAATCCCTCATAGTTTAAAGGGGCAGGTATAGCACCGGCGTCAGTTGTAAGTTTATGTACAAGCTGATTTATTTCCTCTGTTGTAACACCCTCTTTAACGAACTTATCAACTTCATTCATAATTTGAACAGACAATTTTGCACTTTCACGCACTCCTTGAATCTGTTCAGGTGTTAATATAAGACTTCTATCCGGCATAATATAACCGTCAGCAACAAATCCACTCAATTTTTCTTCGTCTTGTCTTTCGTGGCACGCCTTATACTTTTTACCACTTCCACACCAGCATTTTTCATTTCTTGATATTTTAAACATTGTTCGTATGCCTCTTTTCTGTAAAATTCGATAATGTCAGCGAACTCATCGCCATTTAAGTAATTTCTGCCTTTTTCACTTAATATGTAAACCCCTCTGTCTATTTTAAAAAACCAACCATAAAAGTTGTTTCTCATAATGACATTTGAGTTTTTATCACAACCGATTTTTTTAAGTTCTGCCCCTGTGCTTTTTGTTAATATTTCAAGAAAACAAGCAATTTCAATAGATTTTTCACGATAAGCTGTGACAATTTTTGTTTTGTTTTTTCCACCAATGTTAAAATCGCCTTTTCGTTCATTAAATTCACGCAATACACACTCCTTACGCAAATTTTTTCTTTTAGAAATATGCTCAACCACAGGGTCAAAAACAACTTGAACCATAGTTCTTTTTTCTCCGAAACTAACAACAATAAGACCGATATTAAGTCTTTTCAAAAGTTCTTGCATAGACTTGACATCTTTACTTTTAAAGTTTTTCGGTCTAGGGATTGCAACATAAACATAATCGGTAATTTTTTGACGTTCTATAGCTTGATAAACAAGTTTAATACTAAAACTTGTTTTTAATTCAACAACAAGAAGAATATCATCTTTAACGCCTGTTATATCACAATTTTTAACTTCGGCTTTTATTTCAAAGCCTTTTTTCTCAAAGTATTTTTTTATTGGCAAATAAAGTTCTTCTTCAAGAATACGCATTATCTTTCACCCATATATGCCTCAATATCGGAAATCTCTTTAATAATATCTTTAGAAAGCACATCACAGCCGTCATCGGTAACAATAACATTGTCTTCAATTCTAATTCCTATAGACTCATCTGCGATATAAAGCCCGGGTTCAACAGTAAATACCATACCTTTTTCAAGAACACCCTCATTATGTCTACCGGCGTCGTGGGTTTCAAGTCCAAGTGCGTGACTAACACCGTGATAATAATATCTTGAAACAGCGTCTATACCCTCATTTTCTTTTATAAGACCAATCTTTTTAAGTTCTTCAAAATAAAATTCTTTTAAAATTTCATTAAGTCTTACAAAAGGCAAATTAGGTTTAATGCTTTCAATAACCTTTTTTTGACCTCTCAAAACAATGTCATATATAACTTTTTGTCTTTCCGTAAATTTACCGTTTACAGGGAAAGTTCTTGTAATATCTCCGTTATAGTAGCCAACTTGAGCCCCAACATCAAACAAAATCAAATCATTTTCTTTTGTTTTGCAATTGTTTTCACTATAGTGTAAAACTGTTGCATTTTTTCCACTAGCAGCAATAGATTTGAATGCGAAATCGTTAGCACCTCTTTTTTTAACAACAAAATCAAAATATGCCTCTATTTCATATTCAAACATATCTGCTTTGGCATTTTTCATCATAAATAAAATGCCCTCTTTTGTGATGTCAATAGCCTCTTTTATTTTAGAAACCTCAAAATCCTGTTTAATTCTTCTAAATTCAGCAAACCGATTATAACAATTTTTTATTTTGATATAAGGGTAGTTTTGCTGTAATTTACTTGCAAACTCAAAAGCAGGTGTATATGTCTTCATATCTCTGTTTTCAAGGTCAAGATAAACGGTTTCTATTCTTTTTGAAAAAACTATATTAGAAAATTCCTCAAAAAATTGGTCGATAAATTTAATATCATTAACACCAGATTTTTCTCTTGCTTCGTCAGCCTCAATAACTGCCCCAACCCATTTAGCTTTTATAGGGTCTGGTCTTTCAAGAAATAAACTTTCAGAGAATTGACCGTCATTTCTACACCCCATATATATAATATTCTCATCGTCAAGTCCGGTAGCATAATAGAAATTCCTATCGGGAGAAAACGGATATTTTTCATCACCACGTTTAGTTGGTGCATTACCAGCGAATAAAACAATCACACTTTTTTCATCAGCTATCTCTGCAAATTTTTTTCTGTTGTTGCAAAAAAACTCTTTCAAAAATAATTCCTCCTTTTAGTTAATTCTATTATGTCTTATTTATAGCTTATTATTAAGCAGATAGTAATTTATGTTTTGCAAAAAATATTTTAGACTTTAAGCCATAAACACAAATTACATTTTCTTATGGAAAACAGCCATTGATTCTATATCGCAATTTGTAAAAAATAATTTTTAGCAAGTTAGAAAACTTTTCAAAAATATAAACCAAATATTACTTGATAGAATATATTTTTTCTGCACCGTCCATAATTCTATCAACGGCCTTGTCGTATCTTTCTTCAGCCTTTTTACCACTTTTTTCTGAACCATCTACATAGTATGTAACTTTGTCGCCATTAGCTTGTTTTTCACAACTACTAGTGTCTTCACCAATAGATACATAGCTTGTAGTTTCCTTTTTACCAGAAAGATTTTCCTTAACTGACTTAATAACAAGTTTTTCATCATTAATATAAAACGTAATTTCCTTTATAAGATTTTCACGTTCTTCAAATATAGCTGTTGGCAATTCGACAAAATCGTCTTTGCTATAATCATACATACACTGATATAAGCCTATTTTGTCGTTTACAGAACCCTCTTTTTTTGTTTCAACAAATAAAAATCCGCCGCCATCACCAAAATTATCATAGCCTGATAAATATTTATATAATTTAGGGTAGTTATCTTCATCAAGATAGAAACCGCCTTCAATTTCCAAATCGCCATAATTTTCAATCATCTGTTCATAGGCTTCGCTATCCTCAAAAATATCAATCATTTTTCTAGCTTTGTCAAATAGAAAAGGTTTTATAACAAAAATAGCCAAAAGTGAAATAATGATAAGACCAACTGCACCAATAACTCCCAGAGCAATAAATTTATTATTATCAATTTTAGCAGTATTTACTTGAGCATTAGTATAATAACCTCGCTGATTAGTTGCTTTGGGAACTTGTTGCACATTGTTTACCTGTTCATTAGTAACATATCCTTGAACTTCTGACACACCAGAGTCAACAGAACTTTCAAATGATTGGTTTACTTGTCCATCAGCAACATAAGTTTGAGCTTCTGGCACATCAACACTAGCATCGCTTTCAATAGGTTGTGACTTTTCAAGAGATACTTTAGACTGTGTTTTTTCTAAATTAACGGCAGATTTTTGAGCAAAATTTTCGTCATCAAAATCTTGAGAAATCTGTGAATTTTCCTGTACATCTGTGTTATCTTCAACCCTTGTTCCACAGTTAGTACAAAATACGTCACCGTCTTCTAGTTCTTTCCCACAATTCATACAAAACATACTTAACCCTCCTAAAAAATAGTATATAAAAAACCTAGTCTAATTATATTACAAAATATAACCTTTTTCAAGTTTTAATTGTTTACAGGGTAATATATCAAAATAAACACAAGAATTAATAAAACAACAAAAAAAGTCTTGATTTTTAGGCTAAAATCAAGTAAAATCAATTATTGTACAACAAAAATAAAAGTAAACAATGCAGATTGTCGAAAAAGTTAATTTTTATCGTTATTGTCGATTTCAAAAAGCGTCGCAGACT
>CABVAP010000091.1 GCA_902496345.1 uncultured Eubacteriales bacterium | reverse complement strand
TTGGGTACTTTTTGCAATCTTGTCAGCACTTTTGCTTTGCAAAAGCCGGCTTACGCCGTCCGGATTTCTTTCCGGTGCCAAGTACCACGCCGTAGGCAAATAAATAGATTTCCGATGTAATCGGATTATAAACCAAAGACTTAAACCACCACAAAACTAGTTTTTTTAAATCTTTTTACCAAAAAGATTCAGCCCTACAACTTCTAATTTGTAAAAATTTTTATAAATTAGCTTTAATTTTGTCAATAATTTCTTTGTACTCATCGTCAGAGAGGTATTTAGGTGGGTTTACGTTCATATCGAAAGTACCGCCGTAAGAATATCCACCAACCTGTTTAGGAACGATGTGTACGTGAAGATGAGGTAATGTGTCGCTAAACATACCATAGTTTACTTTTGCAGGGTTTACAGCTTTGTTAATAGCGTTTCCAACTCTTTGCATATCTTTAATAAATAAAGCAGATTCTTCGTCAGAAAGTTCAGTAAGTTCAACAGCGTGTTTGTTGTAAGCCATAACACATCTTCCGTAATAAGTTTGTTCTTTAAAAAGATAAAGTTTAGAAACACCAAGGTCAGCAATGTAAATCATAAGGCTGTCAAGTTTTTCTTTGTTACCACAGTATAAACAATCTTTAGGGTCCATTGTAATTCTCCTTTAATTTTATTTTATTTTATTTTATTTTGTTTAGATAATTTTGGATAATTTTGAAAAAGACTGTCACACCAAAACCTACTAAACCATCAAGGTTTTAGATTTTTAAATGCGACAGCCTTTAAAAATTCAATTAATTAAGCTTAACTAAGATTAATTAAAATCAATCAATACTATCAATTATTTTAAGTTGAACCAAGCGTCAAGACCAAGGTATTGAGCAGTTTCGTCAAGTTCTTCTTCAATTCTTAATAATTGGTTGTATTTAGCAACACGGTCAGAACGAGCAGGAGCACCTGTTTTAATCTGTCCAGCATTAACAGCAACAACGATGTCAGCGATAGTAGCGTCTTCAGTTTCGCCAGAACGGTGAGAAACAACAGCAGTCATATTGTTTCTGTTAGCAAGCTGAATAGCATCGAAAGTTTCTGTAAGAGTACCGATTTGGTTTACTTTGATAAGGATAGCATTAGCAACACCTTTTTCGATACCAGTTTGAAGTCTAGCAGTGTTTGTAACGAATAAGTCATCACCAACGAGCTGAACTTTGTCACCAAGAGTATCAGTTAAAAGTTTCCAACCTTCCCAATCGTTTTCATCAAGACCGTCTTCGATAGAAATGATAGGATATTTGTCACAAAGAGCTTTGTAGTAATCAACCATTTCCTGAGCAGTTCTAACGATTTCTTTACCTTTCATCTGGCTTTCACCAGGGAAGTGATATTTTCCGTCAGCTTTGTCATATAATTCAGAAGAAGCAACGTCCATAGCGATTCTGATTTGTTCACCAGGTTTGTAACCAGCTTTTTCAGTAGCTTCAAGGATAACGTCGATAACTTCTTCAGGAGTAGCGAGGTCAGGAGCGAAACCACCTTCGTCACCAACAGCTGTAGAAAGACCTTTTCCTTTTAAAACTTTTTTAAGGTTGTGGTATACTTCAGCACACATTCTTAAAGCTTCTTTGAAAGTTTCAGCACCAACAGGCATAATCATAAATTCCTGGAAGTCAACAGTATTATCAGCGTGTTTACCACCGTTCATTATGTTCATCATAGGTACTGGTAAAGTTTTTGCATTAAATCCACCAAGGTATTGATATAAAGGTACATTTAAAGCTTCAGCAGCAGCTTTAGCAACAGCCATAGAAACACCTAAAATAGCGTTAGCACCAAGTTTAGCTTTGTTAGGAGTACCGTCAAGTTCAATCATTTTGTTATCGATTGCAACTTGGTCAAGAGCGTTCATACCTTCGATTTCAGGAGCGATAATATCGTTTACGTTTGCAACTGCTTTTTCAACACCTGCACCCATATATCTATCGCCACCGTCACGAAGTTCAACAGCTTCGTGTTCACCAGTAGATGCACCTGAAGGAACAGCTGCACGACCCATAGATTGAACACCGTCCATATCAACGATAACTTCAACTTCAACAGTAGGATTAGCTCTAGAGTCAAGAACTTCTCTAGCAAAAACTTCTAAAATTTCAACATAACCTTTCATTTGTAAACTCCTTTCAAAATTTTACAGGGCAAAAATACCCTATAATATTTTATATATAATATAATAATAATATCCAAAATATAACACTATGTCAATAAAAAATTTAAAAGACGACTAATTTTGGGGTATTATTTTATTAACAAAGAATGACCTGTCATTTCAGCAGGTTTTTCAAGCCCCATCATATCAAGTAAAGTAGGAGCGATGTCACAAAGTTTACCGCCCTCTTTGATACCTTTTGCCTCTTTGCTAACGATAACAAAAGGAACAGGGTTAGTAGTATGTGCAGTAAAAGGTTGACCGGTTGTGTAGTCGATAAGCTGGTCGCTGTTACCGTGGTCAGCACAAACAAACATTTGACCATTAACTTTTTCAAGAGCAGCGAGAACTTTACCAACACACTCGTCAACAGTTTCAATTGCTTTAATAGCGGCAGACATAATACCAGTATGACCAACCATATCAGGGTTAGCGTAGTTAATGATAATTAAATCTTTTTCATTAGCTTCAATAGTTTCAATTAATTTTTCAGTAACCTGATAAGCACTCATTTCCGGCTGTAAGTCATAAGTAGCAACCTTAGGAGAAGGAACTAAAATTCTTTCTTCATTTTCGTTAGGTTCTTCAACTCCACCGTTAAAGAAGAAAGTAACGTGAGCATATTTTTCAGTTTCAGCAATTCTAGCTTGTTTCAAGCCAAGTTTTGCGATATATTCGCCCAAAGTATTAGTAAGTTTTTCTTTAACGAAAGCAACTTCCTTGTTACCGATAGTAACATCATAATCTGTAAAGCAAGTAAATTGAACTTTAAAGAAACCATTTTTTCTTTGGAAACCTGAAAATTCTTCATCACAGAAAGCTCTTGTCATTTCTCTAGCTCTGTCAGGTCTGAAGTTAAAGAAGATAATAGAGTCATTTTCTTTAACTTTGCCAGTAGGTTGTCCATTTTCAAGGATAACAGTAGGAACAACAAATTCATCGTTTACATCTTTGGCATAAGTGTTAGTCATACAGCTTTCAGCAGATTCAGCTGTTTCGCCCTCACCAAATACGATAGCGTTGTAAGCTTTTTCAACTCTATCCCATCTGTTATCTCTGTCCATAGCATAGTATCTACCGGAGATAGTAGCAACTTTACCTACTCCAATTTCTTGCATTTTTTCTTCAAGACTTGCAATAAAGCCTTTACCGGAAGTTGGAGGAGTGTCACGACCGTCAAGGAAAGCGTGAACATAAACATTTTTAATATCGTTCATTTTAGCAAGTTTGAGTAATGCGTAAACGTGTTCAATATGGCTGTGAACACCACCAGAAGACAAAAGACCAAATAAATGTAAGTCAGAGTTGTTTTTCTTACAGTTTTCAATTGATTTAAGTAAAGCAGGATTTTCAAAGAAATCACCGTCAGCAATTGATTTAGTAATTCTTGTAAGTTCCTGATAAACAATTCTACCAGCACCCATATTAAGGTGACCAACTTCAGAGTTACCCATTTGACCGTCAGGAAGACCAACGTCAAGACCACTTGCATATCCTTTTGCACAAGGATATTTTTTCATCATAGCATTAATGTTAGGAGTATTTGCCTGTTTAACAGCATTCCCTTCAACCTTGTCATTTATACCAAAACCATCAAGTATCATTAAAACAGTTAATTTTTTATCCATAAAACATTTCGGCCATCGACATACATAAGATGTATGTGCAGATGATTGGGTAAAACATTTTTATATTTTGCCCTATTCATCTAAAAATAGCCATTCCTTTCTCAAATCTTAATTATTTACCAAAAGATTCAAGACCTTGAAAAAATTTTAAGCTATAATGATTTACAAATTGTTGAATTTTAAAAATTTCAGGTCATCACAGTATTTACCTCAAAAATAAACATACGAGCTTTTTTTTAACAGCATACTCAAAATATATTCAAGGTCTTAAACCAAATATCAATCTTGATAATTTACAATGTTGCAGAAATCTTCTTTAAGGCTAGCACCACCGATAAGACCACCGTCTATGTTTGGCATATCGAATAATTCCTTGGCGTTAGAGCCTTTAACACTACCACCATATTGTATGCGAATTTTTTCAGCAACGTTTTTGTTATAAAGTTCTTCGAGGACATTTCTAATAACAGAACAGATTTCCTCAGCCTGTTGGCTAGTAGCAGTAACGCCAGTACCAATAGCCCAAATAGGTTCATAAGCCATAACAATTTTTTCCACTTGTTCTATGCTAATGTTTTGAAGTGCTGACTTAACTTGGATTTTTATGAACTCAACAGTAATACCTTTGTTTCTTTGTTCAATAGTTTCACCAACACAAATAATAGGTGTAAGACCTTTTTCAAGAGCCTTTAGTACTTTTTTGTTTACGTTTTCGTTTGTTTCAGAAAAATGTTGTCGTCTTTCAGAATGTCCAATGATAACGTATTTAACACCAACTTCAGCGAGCATATCAGCCGATATTTCACCTGTATAAGCACCTTTGTCCTCAAAATACATATTTTGAGCACCAACGGCAATTTTAGTACCTTTAACGGCATCTAAAACAGGAATAATATCAATAGCTGGAACACAAAGAGCAACGTCAACCTTGTCAGTATCGATTTTGTCTTTCAATAACTGAACAAGTTCAACAGCCTCTTTAGGTGTTTTGTTCATTTTCCAGTTACCTGCGATAATTTTCTTTCTCATAAAACCTCGCCCCCAAACCTATAAACATAATATTGTATTTTTAATCAAAATTTTAAATCTAAAATTTTGCCAAAAGGCTTATAAGGATAAGCACCTTTGCAAATCCTCATAAGCCTTACTGAAATAATTATTTGTCATTTACTGCAACAACGCCAGGGAGTTCTTTTCCTTCAAGGAATTCAAGAGAAGCTCCACCACCAGTTGAGATGTGGCTCATTTTGTCACCGAAACCAAGGAGATTAACAGCAGCAGCAGAGTCACCACCACCGATAATAGTTGTAGCGTCAATATCAGCTAAAGCTTTAGCTACAGCGATAGTACCTTTTGCAAAGTTTTCAAATTCGAAAACACCCATAGGTCCGTTCCAAACAACAGTTTTAGCATCTTTTAAAGCATCAGCGAATAAAGCTCTTGTTTTTTCACCAATGTCAAAACCTTGCCATTCTGGTTCGATTTTGTCAGAGTCAACAGTTTTAAATTCTGTGTCGTTTTTAAATTCAAGACCAACAACAGTATCAACAGGAATAAGGAATTTAACGCCTTTTTCTTCAGCTTTTTTCATCATTTCTTTAGCATATTCAACTTTATCTTCTTCAAGAAGTGACTGACCAACTTCATAGCCTTTAGCTTTCATAAAAGTATAAGCCATACCACCACCGATAATTAAAGTATCAACTTTGTCAAGAAGATTGTTGATAACGTTGATTTTATCAGAAACTTTAGCACCACCAAGGATAGCAACGAAAGGTCTTTCTGGATTGTTTACTGCATTACCTAAGTAGTTGATTTCTTTTTCCATAAGGTAACCAACAGCTGATTCTTTGATGTATTTAGTAACACCAACTGTAGAGCAGTGAGCTCTGTGAGAAGAACCGAAAGCGTCGTTTACATAAACATCAGCAAGGCTAGCAAGTTCTTCGCTGAAAGTATCGATATTTTTAGTTTCTTCTTTTCTAAATCTAGTGTTCTGAAGTAAAACAACATCTCCATCTTTCATTTCAGCAACAGCTTTTTTAGCATTTTCGCCAACTACTGTATCATCAGCAGCGAAAACAACTTCTTTGTTAAGTTTTTCAGAAAGTCTTTTAGCAACAGGAGCTAAAGAAGCTTCAGGAGTAGGTTCCTTTGGTTTACCAAGGTGAGAGCAAAGAATAACTTTTGCACCTTCGCTGATTAATTTTTGAATAGTTGGTAAAGCAGCAACGATTCTGTTTTCATCAGTGATAACACCGTCTTTTAATGGAACATTAAAGTCACATCTTACTAAAACCCTTTTACCTTTAACCTGTAAATCATCAACTGTTTTTTTGTTTAACATAAATCTAAAATCTCCTTTCAAGTATATGAAATCATTCATAGGAAATGCACAAAATTTTTGTAAGCCTATGAATTAATTTTATTATTAAAATATTTCTAAACAAAATCTTGGATACAAATTTTGATTTCCTGTATCTATTATAAAACAAATTTTGGACTTTGACAATATTATAACACAATCTTTTTTTATTTTTTTTGTAAATTTTTTGTTACTTCCTGCTAAGTACGCCTTGTACAACATTTAAAGCGTGGTCAGAAACCCTTTCAAGGTTAGTCAAAGCGTCAAGGAAAGCAACACCTGTTGTTGTGTCACATTCAAGTTTTGCAAGCCTTTCGATATGTCTTGCTCTAAATTCTTTTTCCATATAGTCGATAGTTGCCTCAGCTTTAACAACGTCCTCACATTTTTTCAAGCTTCTGTCCTCAAGGGCAGCAATAGCATTACCAACACATTCAGTAGTTGCAGTACAGATTTGCACCATTTCCTGATGTCCAACTTCAGAAAATTTAACATTTTCCTGAATCATAAACTGAGCAACTTCAACGATATTTTCGCTGTGGTCACCAATTCTTTCGATGTCGTTTACCGTATGGAAAAGAGAAGTTATAGTTTTCTTTTCGCTTTCGTTTATGTTAGAGCTACAGAGTTTAACCATATATTGAGTAATAGCCTTTTGTAACTTATCGATATTTTTTTCACGTTTCAAAACTTTATCCATTTTTTCTTGGTCTTGTTCCATAAGACAATCGATAGAAAGCTTAAAGTTATCATAAGCCATATAACCCATACGAATAATTTCTTTTATACAGTTCTGGATAGCGAACATAGGTGTTTCCATAATACGGTCATCAAGGTGAACAAGTTCGCCCTCATCTTCAGCAACTTTACCTCTAAGTGCGATTTTTTCAGCAATTTTAACAAGTACGTTGCTAAATGGATACATAATAACGGTGTTCGCAATGTTAAATCCAGTATGAGCAATACTTATTTCAAGAAGACCAATCGGAGTATTTCCCAAATCAGGACTGACAAATTCAAAGAATATATACGCTACTATGCTGAAAAGTATACTACCTATAACGTTGAATAAAAGATGAAGGTACGCAGCACCTTTGGCATTTTTAGAAGCACCAACACTAGAGAGCATAGCAGTAACACAAGTACCGATATTTTGACCCATTATGATATAAATAGCAGAGTTCCAAGTAACGATACCTGAAAAAGCAAGTGATTGCAAAATACCAACAGAAGCAGAACTACTTTGAATAATAGCAGTAACAACAGCACCAGTAAGAACACCAAGGATAGGATTTTCTCCAAGAGTCTGGAAAGCTGATTTGAATACATCTGAATGACTTAAAGGTTCAACGCCTTCTGTCATCATTTGGATACCAATAAAGAGTACACCAAAACCAACAATAATTTCACCGATTTGCTTGATATTATTCTTTTTAGAGAATATAAGCATAGCAGCACCGATTGCCACAGCGATAGGTGCAAGCGTTTCCGGCTTTAGATATTCTGCCCATTCAGCACTAGAAACAATCCAGCTGGTAGCAGTAGTACCGATGTTAGCACCCATAATGATACCAACAGCCTGTTTAAGTGTCATAAGACCGGCATTAACGAAACCAACAACCATAACGGTTGTTGCAGAACTACTTTGAATAATAGCAGTAACAAAAGCACCAAGGATAACACCAAGGAATTTGTTTTTTGTAAGCATTTCAAGAAGTCGTTTCATTTTTCCGCCAGCCGTTTTCTGTAGACCAGCAGCCATAATGTTCATACCGTAAAGGAATAAACCAAGACCACCTGCGAAAGTAATAATCACACTAAAATAGTCCATTATTTTTTGTCCTCCTGTAGAGATAATCATCAAAAAAAATTACAGATATATATTAACATAGTTTATTGTAAAAAATCAAGTATTTATGTAATAAAGTGTAATTAAAAATAGATTTGTAAATTTTTTTATGGTATAATGGGAATGTAATGTATTTTTAATGAAATTTTAAAATTAATCAAAAAAAGGAGCGATATAATGTTTAAATTTGATTATCACATTCATACAAACTATTCGGTTGACAGTGACGCAGATATGGAAGAAATGGTACTTTCAGCGATTTCAAAAGGGTTAGATGAAATAGCAATAACAGACCACGTAGACTACCACGAACAGTATGAGCCACCACACTATGATGACTTAATAAATAAATTCAACATAATGAAAGAGAAATATTCATCAAAAATAAATATGATATTAGGTGTAGAGGTGGGACTAGAAAATCAGCTTGCCGATACAATCAATGAATTTATGGACTCATATAATTTTGATTTTATAATAGGCTCGTCACACGGAGTTTGCCGAAAAGATTTATACTTTGATAATTTTTTCGAGGGTATGGATAAAAAGACAGCTTACACATTATATTTCACAGAAATGCTCAAAAATATAAATACAATTTCAAAATTCTGTGTTTATGGTCATTTAGACTTTATAAGCCGTTATGGTACTTATGATGACAAAACATTATTATACAAAGATTACAGTGACATAATAGACGAAATTTTAAAAACTTTAATCAGTAAAAACAAAGGCATTGAAATAAACACATCTGGTTACAGATACAAATTAAACCAAACTTATCCACAATTTGACATATTAAAAAGATACAAAGAACTTGGTGGTGAAATAGTAACAATAGGTTCTGACGCACACACACCTGACTATGTAGCAGACCATTTTGAAGTAGCTTATGATATGTTAGACAGAGCCGGCTTTAAGTACGCCAGCCGTTTTAAAAATTTAAAACCAATTTTTACACCATTAAATTAGAAGTTGTAGGGATAAAACTTTTTGTCAAAAAGATTTTAAAAACTAGTTTTGTGGTTGTTTTAGTCTTTGGTTTATAATCCAATTACATTGGAAATCTATTTATTTGCCTACGGCGTGGAAGTTTTTCTGTTAAGAAAAGAGTTA
>CABVAP010000090.1 GCA_902496345.1 uncultured Eubacteriales bacterium | reverse complement strand
TTGCAAAAAATCGTTGATTTTTTGCAAGGCTGTCGACTTTATCGACAGCCTGAATTATTTTTGTATATTATAGCACGTGACATAAGTACACCAGCAGCACCGGCCTGAGCAAGTCCTCTTGTTACACCTGCCCCGTCACCACCACAATAAAGACCTTTTATTTCGCTTTCAAGCTCACTTGAAAGTTTGGGGCGAGCAGAATAGAATTTCGCCTCAACGCCGTAAAATAATGTGTGCTCAGACGCTATACCAGGGGTTACTTTATCAAGAGCATAAATCATTTCAATTAAGCTTTTCATAGTGTTGTATGGAAGAACCAGACCCAAATCACCAGGAATCGCCTCTTTAAGAGTAGGTGTTACAAATCCCTCTTTTATTCTCTTTTCGGTAGAGCGTCTACCTTTCATTATATCCCCAAACTTCTGAACAATTACGCCACCATTTGATAAGTCGTTTGCCCTTTTACAAATTTCAATTGCATATTCATTAGGTTTGTTAAAAGGTTCAGAAAATTGGTGAGAAACTAAAAGTGCAAAATTTGTATTAGATGAACCAAGAGCCTTGTCTAAATATGCGTGTCCGTTTGCTGCCATAACGCCGGTATGATTTTCGATTACAACGTGACCGGACGGATTGCTACAAAAAGTTCTCACCCTAGTTCCAACAGAAGAATTAAAAATAAATTTTCCCTCATACAAGTTTTCGTTTATTTCTCTCATTATAACATCTGATGTTTCAACACGAACACCAACGTCAACTTGATTGTTATAAACTTCAAGATTATTTTCTTTTAAAACTTCAACAAGCCATTTTGCACCGTCACGACCAGGGCCAATTATAACATTGTCAGCGTATATTTTTTCACCGTTTTCAAGCTCCACACCTTCAACTTTTTTGCCGTCATCACAGTCTTTTGTTAAAATAGTTTTTACTTTCGTTTTGAAACGCATATCTATTTTATCTTTCAAATATTCAAAAATATTTTTTAATATCTGTAAATTATTTTCTGTACCTAAATGACGGACATTTGCTCGTAAAAGCTTCAATCCAGCACCATAAACTTTTTCTTCTATGCGCCTGACAGCCTCTGTATTTGGATTAGTTATTATTGTCGTTGCACCGTGTCGCAAATTTATCTGGTCTACATATTTTATAAGGTCTAAAAGTGTATCGTCAGAAACATAATCAGCAAGCCAGCCACCAAACTCCGTTGTTATATTAAATTTGCCGTCACTATATGCACCTGCACCACCAAAACCAGCAGTTATTGAACAGGCAGGGCTACAAGAAGCATAATCTTTTTTTGTATCGGTATGTGGACACATTTTAAGCTTACCGTTTAATATCGGGCAATTTCTATGGTAAATATCATTGCCTTTGTCGATTAAAAGGATTTTTAATTGGGGGGCCTTTAAAGTGAATTCATAACTTGAAAAAATACCTGTTGGACCAGCACCTACAATAATTACGTCATATTTTTTTTCCATATCTATTCCTCCCAATAAAATAGAATTAAAAGAGTTATTTAGAGTTACATACAACCCTTTTATTAATTATACCACATTTTATGCTTTTTGCATATAGAATAATTATACATTTCCCAACAGCAACGATTAATATAAAAATATTTTGTACAAAAATCACAAAACTATAAATCGTCATACCAACAAAATTAACAAAACACAATTTTATAAACAGAAAAAAAGGGATTATCATATCGACAATCCCTTTTTCATAAAGAAGATTTATTTATAAAACAAATTGTAACTTAAAATCCATATTATTTAAAATCCATATATGTAAGTTCAATATTATCCATATAGAACTCAATTTTATTTGTTGTTGAACCATCTTTATCAAGATAAATTGCAGCAAATAACGCATCAGAAACAAGTTCCGTAGGATATCCTGTGTTTGTACCGTCAACAGCAGGTGCAGCTATGGTAAATGCCTTTTTGTTGATGATTGTACCACTTTCCCTGTCATATACACTTACATAAACAGTTTGAGCCTTCAAATCAACATCTGTAACAATGTGATACCATTTATTTCTCATAGTTGAATTTTTCTCAAATTGAGTATTGTCACCATTAACTCTGACACCTGTTGCAGTAAAGAAGTTAAGCTGATTCCATTTTTTATGGATACCATATCTTGCAAATCTTGATGGGTTAGCAGAATCTGAACCATCTTTAAGTTTAGTTGTAAAATCAATGAACGAATATTCTTTTGCCATATAACCATTTCCGTCTGTAACAGTTGGATCAAGTTTATCTTTTTCAAGGAGTAAATCATAGCTAAATTTTAATGTATCAGTATTTGCAAGAGTTCCTCCATTATCTTTAGCAGCTTCTGCAAAATCGAAGTAGAAACCAACTGTATTTTTAACAGTTTTACCATCAGCTTTAGTAAATTTTAAAGCTTTGTTGCCAATTCCAATATTTGCTGTATCAGAAGAAGTTCCCGTAACGACTTCTGCAGTAGCATTTGAGTCAACTACAGTAGGAGTAGGAATTGCCCAGCTTTCAGAAAAATCAGAAGTTGATAAAGTAACCTTTTTGAGTTGTTTAACTTCAATATTAAGCTCTTTAGCGTCACCAGAAACACCACTTACAGTTGTAGTACCTTCTGCAGGCACAGTAACTCTATAACCACTTGTAACAGCAGATGCTTTAACAGTATACTCACCTGCTGGGAGATAATTTACTGTATAATCTTTTTCAGTTGCACCTGTTTCAATAGTTACATTCTGGCTTGCAACAGTAGCACCGTTTTGAATAGCTTCGACTTTAACTTCTACATCTTTATCAGCAGCTTTTGCAAGACTTACTTTACCAGAAACATTAAATGTATTTTCTTTAGTTTCATTTGGTAAAATATTAAGTTTAACAGAACCTTTCACACCATATTCTGTATCAAGCTTGTGAATATAAATAGTAAGATTAGCAGTTATTGCATCGCTTCCATAAGCAGGTCTTGTAACAGCGATTTTTTGAGTATCATTATCTACAACTGCAAAATCCGTATCTGATTCCCAATAATATTCATATCCGTCAGCAGGAGTAGGAAGGCTTATATCACCCGTTACATTTTCATCAAAAGTAATTCCACTTAACACATCATCAAATTCAGTATAATTACCTTTCATATTCATAGGGTCCCAACCGTCATCACCCTTAGTATAGTTGTAAGGATTGAATTCAAGTATTTGCCATTTATTAATAACAGTACCCATAGGAGCTACAGAATTTAATACACGTTTAGATGTATCAATAGGCTTTCCGTCTTCATCCCTAGAACCATATTCATAAAATCTAGCTTTATCTTTCTTAGTATCACTCATATCAGCCCAACCAGCATCAGTAATAAGGGATTTTCCGTCTTTAGTTTTTCCGATAGTGGTATTATAGTATATAGCTTCAGGACCACCAGGTTTACCCCAAGGTCTACCAAGAGTACCTTGAGCAGCTGTGTCACTACCTGTAATTTTACATTTGTAGAACAAGTAACCTTTTGAACCAACATCGTTTGCAGGAGCAGTAACGTGACCACTATCAGATGTAGCTTTTTTGTCAAGACTAAGTTCGTCAGTATGCATATCAGGACCAGCATCAAATTTTAATTCACAATTGTTAAATACAGCAGTTGCACTTCCGCAAATATAGTCAACTGTTCCTGCGAGAAGACAGTTTTCATAATATTCACGACCTGAATTAATACCCATCGTATCCTGTTTGCTTATAAATTTACAATTATAAGCCTCAAATTTATCAGCTGAACAATGGAAAGCAGCAGCTCTTTCTCTAGGTGAACCTAGCTTTGTCTCACCGCTACTATTTATATAAGAGAAAAGATTAGTTCTAGACTGTAACCATTTATTGATATATTCGTCAGACTTGCCATTTGCGATTTGTTCTTTTATCCAAGCACCTCTGTCAAACATACTATTGTTAGTATCTGGGTTTACAGTAAGTTCATCATTAAGTTCTTCTTCTGTATAATATTGATTATAAGAATTTTCAAAAGTAATATCTCTTACAATAGTACCTGTTGCAGTTTTAGCAACTTTCAAAGCTGGACCCCAGTCAAGAGGTATACCAACTTTACCGTCACCAATAGCATTAGGGTCATAATATCCTTTTAAAGGTCCGTCTGTTGCAACGCTATCATACATAGAACCTGTTCCATAATACCAAGTAAGTTTAACTTCTCCGTCATAATTAGGATTTTTTCTAAGTTCAACGTAAGGTGTTGAAAGATAAACCTGTTCACGATAAACACCTGGCATAATATCTATAACAACTCTGTCACTTTCAGTTGGAGTTTTATCATCTATCGCAGCGACTGCCTCGCAAACAGTCTTGTACATTTTCGCTTCCGGAATAGACTCTGTAAGGTCAGCATTTACAAGCATATCACCCTCAAATACAACATCTGTTGCCTCTGTTGTTGCCTCTGTTGTTGTATCTTCAGAGCCACCACCTTGAGAAGATGTTGTGCTTTCTGTATTATCTTCTTTTTTAGTTGTATTTTCCGTATTATCTTCCTTTTGGGTTGTACTTTCTGTACTATCTTCCTTTTTAGTTGTATCTTCAGAAGACTGATTATCTTTTCTTACAAACTCAAAAGTACCGTCAAGAACTTTTTGTAAAATAGCACTTGCATTTTGAGCTGTAATAATTTTGTTTCCAAAAACGTCCATTCTGTCAACAAAATTACTATCATCTTTGTAATCTTTTAAAGTATTACCAGCATTTAAAACATACTGTAATACAAGAGAAGCGTCATTTATCGCAATAGTTCCGTTACCATCGGCATCACCAACATAAACATCTGTAACTTCTCCGGAACTACCCATACTTACAATCATATTAGCAGAATTTACAATGCCTGTTCCACCAACTTTTACAACATATTTTGAATTTTCATCAAGAGAAGCTTTTGGGTTAAAAGTCATCTCAAAAGTTCCGTCAGAATTAACGATTGAATTTTGCTGGTCAACATAAATATAATTTTCTGTGTCAACCTTTCCGTCTACAATTTTTGCGGCAACAATAGTAATTTCCTGATTTTCAACAGGATTTTCTACTTTTCCGGTGAAATGAACACTTTTATTTTCAAGCTGTTCTGCTTTTGTTACTGAAACAATAGCGTTAGCTGTAGTGTCTGCCGAAACAATAGTCCCAGAAAAGCTAGAAACAACCATAGACATAGCCATAAAAAAAGTTGCTATTTTCTTCTTCATTTATTGTACCTCCCTCAAAATTAGTTTTACAAAGTCTTTTATTACTTTAAAATTCCCTTTTACCCTTTTTATTAGGTCAAGTAATCCGAAAAATTCAGATTACTTGACATTTTTCAATTTTTATACAAATTCTTTAACTTCTCTTATAGGCTGAATATTATCAAAATCGTTCCAAATCATAACTTTCATAGTATATTTAGCATCTGCATTTGTAACATTCACTTCAACAGAGTTATTATCTTTTGTAATTTCCTGTTTTGAATCAGAAACAAGAGTGTTGTTATCATCATAGAAAGCAGTAATGATATATGCTTTGTCAATGCCATCTAATTTATCAAAATCAACTGTAAATTTATATTTACCAGCAGAAATAGCATTTTTAACATATTCAACATCATCTTTATAAACTTTAAGAGCGTCCTCATTTACAAAAGTAAGTTCCTGTAAACCTTTAAGGTCTTTTACGTTTACCATCCAAGCCTCGTCACTTGCAGTTTTATCACCTGTAAATACAACGTAAAGGTCGTGAGTACCAGAAAGCTCTTTTGTAATAGGCATTTCAATGTACATATAAGCACCTTTTCCAAATGTGCTACTTGCGATTTCTTCACCGTCAGGTGAATCAAGTCTTATGGAAACATTGTGTGTACCGGCTTGACGACCTTCAAGGTTAAGTGAAAGTTTTTTAAGACCGGCTAAGTTACAATCAGGATAAGCAAAACCAGCTGTATTTCCTGTTAAGTCGTTTCTTATATAACCAACGTTTGAACCACCATTTTCTTGTTTAGGTAATTGGATAACGCCGTTTCTTTGAACATTACTAAAGAAACCTTTAGTTTCACTTGCCTGTTTAGTCCATTCTTTTTCAACAGTACCCTCTTTTTGAGGAATTTCCCCAAAGCCAGAAATAGTATATTGAGTATCAGCATTAGCAGTAAATACTATTACTGTGTTGTTGCTTTCAAGAGTAGAAGTAACTTCGTTTCCGTCACTATCTTTTACAATAGCAGTACCAACATAAGGATTTCTAACTTTGATTTCACCACTTTTAGCTGGTTTTATATCAACTCTTGTAGGAACACCTTTTTTCCATTTAGCACCAACTTCAACATTTCCTCTTGCTTTAAATCCTTTAAATTGACCTTCAGCTAATTTAGTAGGAAGTGCAGGAAGAACATCAATAGTACCATTGTGGCTTTGTAATAACATTTCAACCATACCAGCAGTCAAACCATAGTTACAGTCAATCTGGAAATTAGGGTGCTGACCGAGCATATTAGGTGAAGTACGGGTTCTTAAAAGTTGTTCAACCCTTGAATAAGCAGTATCACCGTCTAAAGCTCTTGCACTTAAAGCAATTCTCCAAGCAACACCCCAACCTTGACCAGAACCACCACCTCTAGCGGCAACTGATTTCTGATATGCTTTAAAAATATTTTGTTCATTTTCATCTGTACTATATTGGTTTACGTGAGTACCAGGGTATAATTCCCAAAGATGAGAACAATGTCTGTGTTCTGTGTTATTTGAAGCAACGTGTTCTTTGTAGCCAGTTGTATCACTTGTGAAAGGATTTGTTACTGTCCAAGTATCTCCTCCTGAGAAGTCAAAACCAACGTCACCCCTTGCCCATTCTTGAATAAGACCGGAATTATCAATAAGGTTAGGAGCAATTTTTCCGTTTTCCTGTGCCAAGTAGCTTCCACTAGGAAGTTGAGCTTTCATTTTTTTGATAAGTTCAGAATCTTCAGAATCTTTACCAAGAATTTGAGCTGCTTTAATTGTAGAATCATAAAGATTTCTAATAAGCTGAGTATCCATAGCAGGCCCTGGCTGAACACTTCCTTGTTCAGGAGAACAAGAAGCAGCAGTTACAAGATAACCTGTTTTAGGGTCAATAACTAAGAATTGAGTGAAGAAATCTGCGGCACCTTTCATAATAGGATAAAATTCTTCAAGATAAGTTCTGTCTTGATTGTAAAGATAATATTGCCAAGCGTGGTCTAAAAGCCATACACCACCAGTAGGCCAAAGACCTGCTGTTGCATTATCGATAGGTTGAGTACCTCTCCAAAGGTCAAAATTATGGTGCATTACCCAAGGGTCACCAGGCTTATAACTGTCATCACCTCTTGAATTTGAAATACCATATTGTTCTTTAGCAGTTATGCTACCACTTTTAGCAAGGTCAGCAAAAACATCAAGTAAAGGTCTTTCACATTCAGCAAGGTTAAGAGGCTGAGCAAGCCAGTAGTTCATTTCCGTATTGATGTTAATTGTATATTTACCACTCCAAGAAGGGCTAAGGCTAGGGTTCCATTTACCAGTAAGGTTAAGAGGTTGACTCATTGCGATACCATTTGAAGTATCTTTGTCCCTTGAACCCGCAATCATAAGATATTTACCATAATTAAAATCAAGTGTAGCAATTTTGTTATCACCGTCATTTAAAGTTGAATAAACTTTTGCACTATTTGCATCAGTAATTTTGTTACCAGCACCAGTTGAGAAACCTGAAGCACCATCTACATCTTTTCTGATACGTTTTTCAGTAGGGATACCAGTTGAGTCAAAATTGTTGCTGTTACCAAGAGTTATGTAAGAACGGTCAAAAAGTTCTTTATAATCTTCCTCGTGAGCAGCTTTGATTTGCTGATAAGTTTTGTTAGTAATTTTAGACATATATTTGTCACAATCAGCGGCAGGCTTGCTGTCATCAAGGGTAAGATAATCAACATAGTTAGTTGCACCTACAACATAAAGAGTTGCTTCATAGCCACCTTTTATTAAGAGTTTGCTGTTGTCATCAGAAACAGAAACATTTGAGTTAGGAGCATCTACATAAAGTCTACCCTCAACTTTAATTTTACTTAAACCACCAATTTCGGATGATTTCCCGTCTTTAACTTTGGCAGTAACTTTAATTTGATTATCACTTACTTTTTCAAAAACAGGTTCTTCAAGGAAGGTATGAAGTTCTGCATTAAAATCAAGTTCACCACCGGAAGATTTAACATTTGTTGCAATTGTTTGAGCTGGATAACTTGCAATTGTTTCTCTTGTGTAATGAACATTGTCATAATCATAATCAACTGTAACAGTTGCATTTCTCATATTAAGAGCTTTTGTATAATTTGTAACACCTGAATTTTTCTGACCAAAATCAAGATAAGTTTCTACAAAAGACTGATAAGATTTTTGTCTTGTAGGACTTCCAAGGAAGTATTTTTCAACCATAGCAATAAGGTTGTATCTTTTTTGAACAGATTCAAGAGTTTTTTCATTAGTAACTTCATTTAAAGACATATAAGAGATGCTTTTATTTGCAAAAGCAGGAAAGTCTTCTCTAAAAGAGCTAGGACCAACAAGTGCGTCAGCAGAACCTATTTGAGCAGGATTGCCGGAAGCGTCAGAGCCTCTAAAATACTGCCAAGCATCTTTAGTTGTACCACTTGTAGGTGTTCCGTTAGAATCAACATAAGGTGAGCCAGTCCAAACAGTATCTTCGTTTATCTGAATAACCTCTTTATCGATACCCCCCATAACGGTTGCAGCCATACGACCATTACCAACAGGATAACCGTGAGTCCATAAGAACTCATATTCAGCCCATTTAGTAAGATTTTTGTCAGTTGACTTACCATAAGGCTGTTTTGTTTCAGAAAGTTCGCTGTTACTTTGGTTAGGGCTAAGAGCAGCAAAACCTTCGTCAATCATTTGATTTGTCCACATAACATATTCAGGGTCAAAACTTTTTACTTTTTGTTCATAAGAAGAAGTTTCTCCGTTTACTGTTACAGGCAAAACACCGATTGAGCCAAATACCATAGCTGTACTTAAAGCCAATCCAAGCATTTTTTTAAGCATATAAAATCCTCCTTTAAAAATATATAATAATGTCTTAAAAAGACAAAATAACTAGGGTACATTTTTACGGTTCGAGGGTTGAAAATTTTAAGTTTTAGTTTTAGGAATATAGTGTGTGTGAGCAGACAATAGGGGTTTGTAGGGGTGAACCTTTTTAAGTAAAAAGATTTAAAAAACTGGTTTTGTGGTGGTTTTAGTTTTTTGGTTTATATCCGATTTTATCGGAAATCTATTTATTTGCCTACGGCGTGGTACTTTTTGATTGCAAAAAGTACCCAAAAACCTGGGGGGTTTCGATTCCCCCCAGACCCCCACAAACGAGCAGGGGACACCCCTGCACCCCCGACATTT
>CABVAP010000089.1 GCA_902496345.1 uncultured Eubacteriales bacterium | reverse complement strand
GATAAAATTTAAAAAAAGCTCTAAATATGTGCTAAAAATCAGTTATTATTTATAGGTTAGTGCATATGGTAAGTACCCCCCACCTTTCCTTTATAGGCATACGAATAAACTCATATTTTCCAATGTCAACAGGTTCAGAGAGCAAACCCATATCCAAAACACCGTTTTCGATTCTTTCCTTTATATCATCAGCGATAGCACTATATATATCGAATTGAACTAAAGGCTGTAAATCTCTAAACTTTGCAATTTTTTCAGCCAAAATGCTCATACTTCTTGTTTCACCACAACCGATTGAAATTTCACCAGATAAACTCCCCTCTTTATAAGAAAGTTCATCTATAGTCTTGTCAGACAAGGAAACAATTTCCATATCACAACGTTTTAAAAGCATACCGTCCTCTGTAAGGCTTATATCGTGTCTTCCTCTTTGAAAAAGTTTTACACCAAGTTCTTCTTCAAGCTGTATGAGTTGACGAGAAAGGGTTGGTTGAGTAATATGTAATAGTTTAGCAGCCCTTGTTATATTTTCTTCTCTAGCAACCATAAAAAAATATCTAAGAACTCTTATTTCCATATTCATCACCACCTTCCCTGTATAAATTCATAAAATCAAACTATTTATTGTATTTCAACAATATTCTAACCCATTTAGGCATAATCAATGTTATAATGTTACATAATTTAAACAACAAAAAATGGACTGCCAAAGCAAAAGGCAATCCACTTTTCGTTTTATCTATTCATTTCGCTTTCGTTTCCGTTACTCTTATGAGAAGCGATAATACTTTCAATTTCTTCAAGACTACTTGCAGGCATATCACCATAGATAGTGTTTTTAACAGCACTCATAGCGTCACCAAATTCAAGAGCCTTTTGAACGTCATTGTACTGTAATATACCAAATAAAGCACCAGCTACATAAGCGTCACCACTACCAATTCTGTCAACAACTTCGATATTTTCATAAGGAGGTTCTTCATAGAATTTACCATCATAGTAAATAATAGAACCAAAGTTATGACGAGTAGGGCTAACAACTTCACGTCTAGTTGTAAGAACGATTTTACAGTTATATTCTTCTGTGTAGCTTTTCATAATTTCCTGAAGAGTACCCTCTTTTTGCATCATTCTTCTAGAAGTTTCTTCAGATATGAATAAAATATCGATGTAAGGTAAAATGCTCTTAATAGTTTCCCTAGCTTCTTCTTCACTCCATAAACTAGCTCTGTAGTTTACGTCAAAAGAGATAGCAGCACCGTGAGCTTTAAAGTTTTTAACAAGCTCAATAACAGTTGCACGTAAATCTTTGTTTATAGCAAGAGTGATACCACTTACGTGGAAAAGTCTTGTCTGGTCATAAATTTTAGGGTCAATTTCTGATAATTTAAGAGTTGTCATAGAAGACCTAGCTCTGTCGTAAACAACAGAAGATTTTCTAGGGTAAGCACCACTTTCATAGTAGTAGATACCAAGTCTTTTGTCTTCAGATTCGTCATAGATAACATAGTCATCACTTACGTTACCATATCTAATTTTATATTTAATAAAACGACCAATTTTGTTATCAGGAAGTTTTGTGATAATAGCAGAACGGATACCGAGGAAAGCAGCACCAGACGCAACATTAAGTTCAGAACCACCTGCATTTTTTTCAAAAACCTGACCGTGAGAAATTTTTTCTTTATCAGGAGGTGATAATCTAAGCATAACTTCACCAAAACTGATTAAATCAAATTTTTTGTTGTCTTTAATAAAATCCATCGTTTAAAATCAACCTTTCTTTAATTGTTCAACTTATATGTATATAAATTTATTGAGGGAAACCAACTTTCTTTTTAACTTTTCGTAAAGTTTTGTTAGCAAGGTAAGATGCTTTTTCTGCACCCTCTTTTATAACATTATTTATGTATTCTTTGTCAGCAGAAAGTTCTTTATATTTTTCTTGAATTGGTCTAATTTCGTTTATAACAGCCTCAGCAACTGCCTCTTTAAACTCACCATATCCAAAACCTTTAAATTCCTTTTCAGCCTCAAGAGCCGTTTTCCCAGTAACAGCACCATAGATGTTAAGAAGATTACTTATACCAGGTTTGTCTTCGCTATATCTAATTTCGTTGTCAGAGTCAGTAACACTTCTTTTAATTTTATTTCTGATTAAATTCAAATCATCTAAAAGATAAATAACATTGTTGTCGTTGTCACTTTCAGATTTAGACATTTTCTTTTCAGGGTTTTGAAGTCCCATTATTCTAGCACCAACTTTAGGAATAAAGCCTTCTGGGATTTTAAATACCTCACCATAGATGTTGTTAAATCTTTCAGCAATATCACGACAAATTTCAAGATGTTGACGTTGGTCCTCACCAACAGGCACAACGTCTGTTTGATAAAGGAGAATATCAGCTGCCATAAGAACAGGATAAGTAAAAAGTCCAGAGTTAATATTTTCAGAATGTTTAAGAGATTTTTCTTTAAACTGAGTCATTCTGTTAAGTTCACCCATATATGTAAAGCAGTTCAAAATCCAGCTAAGCTCTGCGTGGGCAGGAACATCAGATTGATTGTAAATAATATTTTTTTCTGGGTCAAGACCGATAGCGATAAAAAGTGTAAGTAAATCTCTAGTTTTCTTTCTAAGGTTTGTTGGGTCTTGTCTAACTGTAATTGCGTGCATATTGGCAATGCTAAAAATACAGTCAAAATCATCTTTTAAATTTTTCCAATTTTTAAGTGCTCCGAGGTAGTTTCCAAGAGATGGATAACCAGAAGGTTGCATAGCACTGTAAATAATTTTCTTTTGTTCTTCAGCCATTAATTTTCACTCCCAAAGTCATTTTTATATAATAACAATAACACAATATTATGCAAAAAGCAAATTGTTTTTAATTATAATATTTATTGTTTTACAATAGCATTTTTAATATTTTTTTCGAGTTTATCGATAACAACGCCGTCTTTTTCTTTAGCAAGAAGATTATCTTTACCACTCATAATGATATAGTCACCATCTATAAGGACATTTTTTTCAAATACATCTATAAATGCGTCAAGTGATAAATAAGAATAACCATTTATAATCTTAAAAGCATTAGGCATTTGAATTTCTGACTTTTCACCTTTTTTGGTAATAGTAACTTTGTCTGATTTACTTGTAAAACTAGCCTCAACATTGTTATATTCAATATCAAGTTCTTTAAGTTCACCGTTCCAAGTTGTTTTTCCACCAAAATTAGAGGAAACCATTTTAACAGGTATGTAAGTTTGCCCATTGTTATCAACAGGAACAACATCTTTGCTAGTTTCATCAATTTGAGAAATCTCATTATTACAGTAAACGTTTTGATTGTTTTTTTGGAACACAAAAACGTTTCGCATTTTAAATTTTTCGCCAAGCTCAACTGTAAGCTTTCCTTCGTTTTCATCATCAAACTTAATGTCTTCACTACCGATAAAAACAAAATTATTGTTCATATAAACATCTTTGTCGAAACATTTAGCGATGTCACGAAGTGGCACATAAGCATATTTATCAACAACATCTATGTCATTTTGAATTTCGATGTCCTCTTCATTATTAAGGTTGTCGATAACTCTAATTTTTTTCTCACCTTTTTTTAAGACAACAGCTTTGTTGTTATCTCTGACAACAAATTCGCCAGAATCGTTATCCCAAGAAACTTGATTACCAAAGGTAACAGAAAAAAATTCATAAGGCACATAGGCAGAACTATTTACAATTTTAGGTACAATAGTTTCATCATTATTGTTGATAGAAAAAAGTTTGTCATTCATAAGAACAGAAGAACTACCAATTTTAATTACAGCAGTATCTTTCATTCTATTAAATTCAGGGTCAGAAACTTCAACTGTTTGAACTTGTGACGTATCTTCTGTATTGTCTTCTTGAAGTTGAACAAGAAAAACTATACAAAGCACGACAAAATAAGCAACTATAATATTTATTACAAGTTTATTCTTCATAATAGAAGAACCCTCCTAAGTATAAATTATCTGGCAAATCAAAACTAAAACCCCAAGGGACAAACCTCAAGGTAATAGTTTAATTTTTTAATATGCAAGTTATAAATTTTTTTAAATATTAAGGTAAGTACGGTGTTGGGTCAACTGCCGTTCCGTTTACTCTAACCTCGAAATGGCAATGTACACCTGTAGAATAGCCACTCGTACCAGCTTTAGCGATAACCTGACCTTTGCTGACTTCATCACCAACATTAACGGTAAGACTAGAGTTATGAGCATATAACGTACTTGTTCCGTCACCGTGGTCAATGATTACTGTGTTGCCATAGCCTCCTCTAGCACCAGCATAAATAACTGTTCCACTTGCAGCAGCGACTATGTCAGAGTTCATTGTCGCTTTAAGGTCAACACCTGTATGTAATTCATCAGTTCCACTTATAGGGTTATTTCTATATCCATAAGTGTCGTTATATGATGCCCCACTATATGCAGGAACAGGGTAAGCCATTTTTCCACTAGATGAGCTAGACTCATTCTTTGGTGGCGTTGTCTGTGTATTAGTTTTGTTGCTAGAGCTACTAGACGAAGTCGCTGGTTTGCTACTAGATGTCGAACTAGATGATGTCGCCGGCTTAGATTGCTGTGTGCTGTTCGTTCTTGGTTTGTAGCTAGATGCAGTTTGTGCAACAGCAGCCATAGCTCTTTTCGCAGCGAGCCTAGCCTCTTCTTTTCTGATAAGGATACCAATTTCCTTGTCAGCATCTTCAAGGTCTTTTATTTGCTGAAGATATTTTTTCTCATCTTCAGAAAGTTTTTTAACCATTTCCTGTTTTTCGTCTATTTTCTTATCAAGAAGTGCTTTCTTTTCTTCCTGTTCAACCGAAAGTTTTTCATATTCTTCCTTTTTGGTTTTTATAGTTTCAATATCATTTGCAATTCTTGTTTCTGTTGCCTCAAAATCATCAATAATCTTTTGGTCAAATTCAATAATTTTTTCAGCATATTCAAGTTTAGTCAAGAAATCAGAAATATCTTCAGCATCAAGAATAAGCTCAAGATAGCCTTCATTTCCGTTTTCATACATAATGCGTATACGCTGTTTAAATATTTCAATCTGATTTTCCTTGTCTTTATTTGCTTTTTTAAGGTCTGTTTCAGCTTGAGATAAGTTCTTTTTTGTTTCCTCAAGGTTAGAATTAATATCGTTTAATTCCTTTTGAACTTCCATAAGCTCATTGTCAAGTTTTTCAACCTCTTGTAAAACGCCACTTTTTTCTTTTTTTGTTTCATCAAGAGAACTTTGCGTGTCATCACTTTTAGATTTAAGCTCATTTCTCTCTTTATTAAGTTCAGATATACTTTTTTCAGCATAAACAGGCATATTAAAAGCAAAACAAAAGGACATAAAAATCGCAATACTGATTTTTTTAGAAATGCCTTTTTTCAAAATAAAACAATCCTTTCAAAATTTAAAATAAAAATATAAATTAAACGTTAAGATGTTTTCTAATTGACGTAATACTAGCCAAAGCACCAATTCCACCACCAAGTAGAATAGCTAAAGGAATTACGGTAACAAAAATATCTGAACCTGTTTTAAGTTCAAAAAGTTTATGTACTAGCGAAAATTCATTATAAATAATATTTACAATCTGGTCGTAGAAGAACCAACAAACAGCACAAGGTATAATAGCACCAACTATACCAATAACAAGCCCCTCAACGATAAAAGGTCCTCGTATAAATCTGTCTGTCGCACCGACATACTTCATAATGTTTATTTCGTTTCTTCTAACAAAAACAGTAAGCTTTATAGTGTTCATTATGATTTCCATAGCAATAATAATCATAACAAGAAGAAGGATAATACCGACTAAACGAAGTGTATTTTTTATTGCAGCAAGGGAGTCAGCAGCCGTATGGGCAGCCGTTATTTTGTAAATACCCTTGTATTCATAGTCATCACTACCGATTGCACTAACTTCAGCTTTTTGATATTCTTCAAGTGATATACCATTTTTATCTTTTGAATTCGCTGAAAGCTCTGTATTTGTAACTTCTTCAGTAGCAGATTCAACGCTTTCGTTTTCAGTATCCTGAGTAGAAACCTCAACTTCAGCCTTGAATTTATTTTCAGCAATTTTAGTTGCAAATTGCTGTTCAAAATTTTTCTGAATAGTTTCAACTTCAGCGATTACTGCTCTTTGATTTTCAGATGAGTCAATAGCGAGATAAAAAGACCTTGGCAAAGGATTGTCTTTTTCAAGACCCTCAAGGAATTTTTTATCTTTAAAGTTTTCTTTTTCTTTCTGCAAAGCCTGTTCTTTAGAAGTATATCGAACATCATTGACGTGGTTAAGCTGTTTAAGCTGTTGTTCGATTTCCGTAAGGTCTTTGTCGCTAACTTCATCTTTTACAAAAACTGTTATACCTATTTTAGATTCAAATTGTTCAAGGATATAACTAATGTTTTCAATAACACACATAGAAATAATAAAGATAAAAATACAAGCCATAACGGTAATTATCGCAGCAAGGCTCATAAGTCTGTTTTTAAAAATTCCCGAAAGACCCTCTTTAATGTGGTATTTTAAAGTTCTAAATTTCATCGTTATACCCACCTTCTTGAATATCTCTTAAAACAACACCTTTTTTAAGGGTAATTACACGCTTTTTCATAGCATCAACAATTTCTTTTGCGTGAGTTGCGATAATAACAGTCGTTCCCCTAATGTTAATATCTTTCAAAAGGTTTATGATTTCCCAAGCAGTGTCTGGGTCTAAATTTCCTGTTGGTTCATCAGCAAGGAGAATAGGAGGTTTGTTTATAATTGCTCTTGCAAGAGCAACCCTCTGCTGTTCTCCACCAGAGAGCTGATTAGGGTAAGCTTTTGCTTTTTTGCTAAGGCCAACCATAGAGATAACAGCTGGAACTGTTCTTCGAATATCTCTAGGCGTTGCCTCAACAACTTGCATAGCGAAAGCGATGTTTTCGTAAACAGTTTTGCTAGGAAGCAAACGGAAATCTTGAAATACAACGCCAATTTTTCTTCTAAGATAAGGAATTTCTTTACGAGAAATTTGAGTAATATCCTGTTTGTTTATCAAAATCTTTCCAGAAGTTGGTTCAACCTCTTTAAGTAAAGTTTTAATAAGTGTCGATTTTCCAGAGCCACTTGAACCAACGACAAAAACAAATTCACCTTTTTCAATATCAATAGAAACATTTTTCAAAGCCTGAGAGCCATTATCATAAATTTTAGTAACATTCTGCAAACTTATCAATGTAAAGTTCCTTTCCAAAATAAATTAATACATATAGTTGTCTTTATAGTTCATATATTTGCTAACCATAAGCATAATTTTGAAAATAATAGCATCATCAAAATTACGAAGGTCAAGACCAGTCATTTTCTGAAGCTTGTCAAGTCTGTAAACAAGGGTATTTCTGTGGATATAAAGCTGTCTAGAAGTTTCAGAAACGTTAAGGTTATTTTCAAAGAACTTGTTTACAGTAGTAAGAGTTTCTTCATCAAACTGTTCCATAGAAAGTCCGTGAAGAACTTCATTAATGAACATTCTACAAAGAGGAGTTGGAAGTTGATAAATAAGTCTACCAATACCAAGCTGTTCATAGTTTACGATACTTTTGCTTTCCTCAAAGATTTTACCAACTTCAAGAGCCATTTTAGCTTCTTTGTAAGAAGAAGAAACATTTTTAAGGTCAAATACAACTGTACCGATAGCGATGTAAACGTTGCTCATAGCCTCAGATGTTAAAGTATCATAGATAGTGTTAGCGATGTTTTGAATTTCTTCTTTTTCGTCACCGTCTTCTTTATCTTTAAGTTCTTTAACAAGGATAATACTCTTTTCATCAACAGCAGTAACGAAATCTTTACCTTTTGCAGGGAAAATATTTCTAACTATTTCAACAACATTCAAGTCTTTATCAATTTCAGTTTCGATAAGGAAAACAATTCTTTTAACGTTGTTTTCGATATGAAGTTTTTTAGCTCTACTGTAAATATCCACAAGTAACAAATTATCAAGGAGTAAGTTTTTGATAAAGTTATCTCTGTCATATCTTTCTTTATAAGCAACAAGAAGATTTTGAATTTGGAAAGCAGTTATTTTACCAATTCTGTAAGTTTCATCATCTTCGCCTTTAGTGAGAACAACATACTCTGTATTACCACCGTCAAATACTTTAAAATAGTGATAACCTTTAACAAGCTGAGTTTCGGCAGGACTAGCTATAAAAAGTTCGATATTTTCCACATTTTCATTTAATAAATTTTCTTCAGTTGTTGCAATAATTTTGCCTTCTCTCTCAGCCACACTAAACTCACGTCTGGTGATATTTTTCAAACCGTCGATAGTATTCTGTAAAATCTGATTAGAAATCATAATGTCACTCCTTTTTATTTATAAAAATCCAATATTCGCATCTGCTTTTATTTGTAACCAAAGTTTAAAAAAATCATAAAGAACAAAAAAATTCTTTTAAACAATTACACTTATTTATATTGTACAACAAATTTTAAAAAAATAAAAGCCTATTCTGTAAAATATACTAAATTTTTTTCAAAAAATCAAGTGTTCAATCAAACCAAATTTTATAAAGAGAAAGACAAAAAACAAATCCGACCCCTCTGCAACCAGCAGAAAAGTCGGATTTTTATCTAAATTACAATCCAAAAAATGAATTTTATCTTATTATTATTATTATTTACAAAAATATTTTTTTACAAGTAAAACAATAACATCAAAAGTCTATCAAAAAACCATATAATGTCGTTTTACGACTTGTATAACATTGCTAGATAATTTTAGATAGCATTATGAGTAAAGCTTGCAATAGCACAAGTTGGGATAATAGTAACAGAACCGAGAGGGTTAAAGCCACAGCCAAAACCGTTATTACCGAATCTATTACAGCCACCAAAGCCATTGCAACCACCAAAGTTATTAGACATACCAAAAGGAGTCATAGAGTTAGTACAGCTACTTCCCAAAGGACAAGAAGGAGCCCAACCAATGCTACAAAGAAGTTTTACAGTTTTACAGTCAACAGAAATCAAAACTCCAGTAAAACCAGAACCAGAGATACCACCACTTGTAGTGAAAATAGTAACTGTCTGACCAACATATCTACACATATCTTCGATAATTGAATTATTGAAATTTTCCATAATAATAACCTCCTCCATAAAAATTTATGAGAATTTCTTCTCACTACATACTATGACAAGCGTAAATTTTATGACACAGTTATTTTTAACAAATTAGAAGTTGTCAAAATCTTAAAACCTTTCAAAACCTTGAGACTCCGTCTCAAACTCTGCTAGCTTTTTGAAAAAAGCTAGGCAAAAACTTTTGCCGGAAACTACGTTTCCTGTCTTGTTGTCGACTAAAGGTGGCTAATCTAAAGTTTTTACCAAAGCTTTATTTTTGCCAAAATAAACCATAGATATATCGTGATTAAGTTTAAATTGCTTATAAACTGCCAAATGTCGGGGGTGCAGGGGTGTTCCCCTGCTCGTTTGTGGGGG
>CABVAP010000088.1 GCA_902496345.1 uncultured Eubacteriales bacterium | reverse complement strand
CACAAAACTAGTTTTTTTAAATCTTTTTACCAAAAAGATTCAGCCCTACAACTTATAATTTTTTGATTAATTTTGTTATTTGTGATAGAATTAAATGAGCCTTGGGTAACTTGTCTGTAAAAGTGCAAAAAAATAAGGCTGCAAGGGCAACCTTATTTTTAATAATATGCGGATAGTGGGACTTGAACCCACACTCCTAGGAACAAGATTCTAAGTCTTGCGCGTCTGCCAATTCCGCCATATCCGCAAAACCACCTAAACAATATACCATAATTATGAAATGATGTCAAGCATTTTTTACAAAAGAAAAAAAGGTGTTAAAAAACACCTTTTAAAAAAAATTAAGCTTCCTGAGGAGCTCCAACTGGACAGGCACCAGCACAAGTACCACAGTCAACACACTGGTCTGCATCGATTACATATTTAGAATCTCCTTCTGAGATACAGCCAACTGGACAAGCACCAGCACAAGCACCACAGCTAATACATTCATCACTAATTTGATATGCCATAATAAGCACCTCCGTATTTTTATATATTTTAATAACAGGGGAGTTATCTTTTTCCCTCAAATATATTGTATACTATAATTGTGTTTTTAGCAAGTAGAAATTATAGTAAATAAAAAAAATTTATACTGGCAATTTTGAAAAATTTATACTTATTTTAAAGGAGTGATTTTATGATAACAAAGCAACAGGCATACGATATTCTTAATGAAGCACTTTTGTACGGTGGAGATTTTTCAGAAATTTTTATTGAAAATAATAGAAAAAATTCAATATCAATGATTAATGGAAAAACGGACAAAGCTAATTCTGGTGAGGATTTTGGGCTTGGGTTAAGAGTATTTAGTGGTGACAGGGTTATCTATTCGTATACAAATGATTTATCTTTTGATAACCTTATGAAACTTGCAAAAGAGGCATCTATGGCAGCTGACAAAAATGACAAAATTCAAATTTGTGATTTTGTTGAAAAAGACTATATGGGTGAATTAAATAAACACAAGGCGAAAATTATTCCGTCTGATGTCGATAGGAAAATTATTGTTGATATGATGTCAGAGGCTAGTAGTGCTTGTTTTAATTATGATAAGCTTATAACTCAAACAAGTATCGGTTACAGCGATTCTATTCAAGATGTAATAATTGCAAATTCAAGGGGATTGTGGGCTAAAGACAGAAGAATAAGAACTAGGGCTTTTGTTACAGCTGTTGCATCGTCCACAACTGAAAAGCAAAGGGGTTACTTTGGACCTGGGGCTTTAAAAGGATTCGAATTTTATGATGAAATAGACCTTAATGAAATTGCAAGAGAAGCTGCAAATTCGGCTGTTACTATGCTTAAAGCTGATTTTTGTCCGGCTGGGAAAATGCCAGTTGTTATTGACAATGGTTTTGGTGGAGTTATTTTTCACGAGGCTTGTGGTCACGGCCTTGAAGCTGCTGCTATATCTAAAAACGCATCTGTTTTTGCTGGCAAAATGGGTCAAAAAATTGCAAATGAAAAAGTTACTGCCATAGATGACGGAACTATCCCAAATGAATGGGGTTCTATAAATATTGATGATGAAGGGCAGGAGGGCAAAAAAAACGTACTCATTGAAAATGGTATTTTGAAATCCTATATGGTTGACGAATTTAATGGCAAAAAGATTGGATTAAAATCAACTGGTTCCTCAAGACGTCAATCTTACAAGTTTGCACCTGTTTCAAGAATGACAAATACATATATTGCACCAGGGAATGACAAGGCAGAAGACATTATATCTTCAACAGATTATGGTATATATGCTAAATATATGGGGGGTGGCTCTGTAAACCCTACTACAGGTGAATTTAATTTTGCTGTTAGCGAGGCCTATATTATCAGAAATGGAAAAATAGCTGAACCTGTTAGAGGTGCTACCGTAATTGGCAAGGGCTCTGAAGTTCTTATGAATATCGATATGGTTTCTGATAATTTGCGACTTGCTCAAGGTATGTGTGGTGCATCAAGTGGAAGTATTCCTGTGAACGTTGGGCAACCTATGATTAGAGTAAACAACATTACTGTAGGGGGAAGGGGTTAAAATTATGGATATTAAAGATTTTAAAAATATACTTTTTGAAAAAGCAAAAAATTATGGAATAAATGAATTTGAATTATTTTATCAGAGAGATAAAAGTTTTAGTGTTGGTATATACAAAGGCAAAATTGAAAAATTTAAAAATAATTCATCTGGCGGAGTTTCTTTTAGGGCAATAATAAATGGAAAAGCTGGGTATGCCTATTCTGAAAATATTAACGAAGAAAGTGTTGATTTTATTATAAAATCAAGCATTGAAAATGCAAAAATTATTAACAGTGATGAAAAAGAATTTATATACAAAGGTGACAACAAATATCCTAATGTCAATATTTATAATGACAAGTTAAATTCTTATGATACAGATTTTAAAGTTGACCTTGCTAAAAAACTTGAAAAAACGGCTCTTGAATATGATAAAAGAATTGTATCTGTTGAAAGTTGTTCTGTTGGAAATAGTGAAGTTGAAACATATATTGCTAACAGCAATGGTCTGGAACTTTCAGAAAAATCTAACTACGCTATTTCGTACATCTCTGTTACAGCAGAAGAAAATGGAGTAAAGAAAACAGGAGGTCAGTTCTGGCAAGGAAAGGACTTTGGCCCCGTTAATTATGTTGAAATTGCCGAAATTGCTTGTGAAAAAGCTTTAAGTATGCTTAAAGGTGATATGATGAGTAAGGGGGAAATGAATGCTATATTTAAGAATGAAGCGTTCGCAGATGTAATAACAACTTTCTTGGGTAGCTTTTTTGCTGAAAATGTTCAAAAGGGTTTTTCTTTATTTACTAGAGAAAAAATTAATCAAAAAGTCGCCTCTAATTGCCTAACTATACAGGATTTGCCCTTGCTTTCTGATGGATTTGCAAGTTGTAGTTTTGACAGCGAAGGAGTAGCGTCTTTTGATAAAACAGTTATTGAAAATGGTGTGTTAAAGACTTTATTATATAATCTTAAATCGGCAGATAAAGATGGTGTTAAATCAACGGGAAATGGCTTTAAAGCTGGTTTTAAAGGCACTATTGCTACCTCTGCTACTAATTTTGTTATAAAAAAAGGAAATTTAAATTTTGAACAACTTGTACAGACAATGGACAAAGGTGTTATAATAACAGGTCTTGCTGGCTTACACTCAGGGGCTGACGCTATCTCTGGTAATTTTTCACTAGCAGCAGAGGGATTTTTTGTTGAATCTGGCAAAATAGTTAAACCTATCGAACAAATAACCGTATCGGGCAACTTTTACGAACTTATTAAAAATATTGAAAATATTGGCAATGACGTGTATTTCGATATGGTTTCACAACGTGGTGCTGTCATTTGTCCTTCAGTTTTAGTTAAAGAAATTAATATAGCAAGTTGACGAAAAACTTTTTTGTGCAATTTGACGGTTGAATTTTAGTTGTACGGTTATCTTTTTAAAAAATTGCAAATATACTGTTGATTTTTTAAAAATTTAGGTTTATAATTAAAATCGTATTAAAGCAATATATTTTTACAGGCCGTAAATATAATTGATTTGGCCTTCGTTTTGTTTATGGTCTAAAAATATTTGTCGATACAAATTATTTTTAAAGGAGGAACAAAATAATGAAACGAAGATTATTGGCTTTTACTTTGGCGTTAACAATGACTTTCAGTACATTATTTACTGTCAACGCTGAAGACGGGCTTGATGTTGCACAAGACGACGCAGCGGTTTCTGATGAGGTTTCTGTTGATGAGGAACAGGTTGCTTCTGATGATGTAGACAATGACACAGCAGATACTGTTGATGAAGAACAGGCTGACCAAGATTCAGCAACAGACGAAAACCCTGCAGAAATTACTCCTGCAGATGGTACTCCAGTCGCTGAAACTAACTCTTCTAGCTCTAGTTCTTCTGACACTTTAGATGATGACAATTCTGTTGACCTCGCTTCATTGGTTACAGATTGGCAAACTGGTACTACTGGTGCTAAAAACACAGTTAAAGTGAACAAAGATGGTACCGTTACAATCGCTAGAGGCAGTGCAAACTCTGGTAAATGGTCTACTACAGATGACCAATTTGCATACTATGCACCAGCAACTGGCATTGACTTATCAAAAGATTTTGTCTTTTCAGCTACTATGACAATTGACGGTTTGCTCACTTATGGTGATACTAACCAAGCTCAAGCGTCTGCTGGTATGCTTATTATGCCAGCTCCTATCGTTAAAACTCCACCTAGTGTTTCACTTGGTATAGCTATGGAGTCTAACTCTAGTGGTTACATCGGTGCTAACACAAGAACTGCTTTTGACGAAAACGGAAACTATAAAGTACAGGGCCGTGCACCTGCAAACAAAGATGGTCATACTTTTGTTAGATTATCTGATTCTTTCGGTGACGGTGCTAACAGAGGTTCTTATGACCTTAAAATCGAAAAAGTTGGTTACTCATACATCGTTTCTTGTGGCGACAAGTCTGTAAAATATGACTACGCTAAAGAAAACTTTATGGGTGCTGACGGAAGTAACAATCTTATTTTCCCTGCTCTTTACGGTGCTAGAGATACTGTTGTTACTTTCAGCAACATCAAACTTGAAGTTGAAGACAGAGAGGTTGTGGGCGTTGTTGTTATTAACCCTGCAAGCGACAACACTGCTCTTGTTGGTAATGAACCTAAACTCCCAGACCTTAAAGTTGGTATCCAATACAATGACGGTTCTGTAAAAGAAATTACAGAAGGTTATGCTATTACTGGATACGACAAAGACGTTGTCGGAAAACAAATCGCAAAAATTACAGTCGGAGAGTTTTCTGTAGACTATGAAGTTGAAATCTTGAAAAAGACTTGTACTGACATTAAGATTACTTCAAAACCTATGAAAACTTCTTACTTTGAAGGCCAATATATTCAAACTGAAAATCTCGTTGTTGAAGCTGACTATGACGATGATTCTCACGTTGTCCTCAAAAGAGACGAATATGATATTTTAGTAAATGGCAAAGTTATTGGCGAAGATGAATTCATTACTGCTGATATGGCAGGTGATGACATTGACTTCGTTGTTAGAAGAAAAGAAACTACTGAAATTGCTTCTGGCAGCGTAACTGATTCTTACAAAGGTTCTATTTCACCTCTTAATTTAACATCTATCAGAGTTAGTCTTCGTCCTGCAAAAATCACTTATTTCCAAGGTGAAGAATTAAACTTAAACGGTTTAACTGTTAAAGCTTACTACTCTTCTGCAGACGGAAAAACTACAAAAACTGATATTCTTCAAAGTTCTGAATATACTGTAGACAATACTCTCGATACATCTAAAGTTGGTGTTCAGACTATTAAAGTTACAGACAACTTTAAACCTGAACTTACTGCAACTTTCGAAGTTGAAGTACAAAACAAAAGATTTAGTAGAGCTTACATCACTTCTTACCCAAGAACTACATATCCTGAATTAGAGGGTGTTGCTGATTCTGAATATAATGCTCAGTATTGGTATGACCACTATAACGGAAAAACTGATGGTACAGTTGGTACAGTTGGAGATGGTACAAAACAGTATAATCAAGGTAACCTTGAAATTACTTACCTTTACTCAAACGGCGAAGAAATTGTTGCTGACCCATCAGAATATCAAGTAATCCTTGATGATTTTGATATTAGAGCAAATAGAAACACTGACAAAGTAAATCAAATTAAAATTGTATTCCCAGAGTCAAGTCAAGCTTTTGGTACAGAAGACATCATTCTTCCTGTTACTGTTAAAAACTATGACAAAAACTACTGGAAACCAATTATTATGGGTGCATCAACTACTGCATCTAAATCAAGAAGTCCTGAACAAGATAAACAGGGTATGATTTTAACTGATGCTAGTGGTAACGTTACTAATTTTGATACTACTGGTTGCAATGGTAAAACTATTGGTACTAGTTACAGTGGAGATGCCAGAATCGAAGATGAAGGTTCTTCTCTTAGAATTTGGGCTAACAGCGGTTCTGGTAAACAGGCCGACTCTAATGACGGTATGACTTTCTACTATACTAGACTTAATTTCAATGACGACTTTAGACTTGGTGCGGATATTACAGTAAATTCATACGTAAATGGTGATACTGATGAAAACCGTGACGGTCAAGAAGGTTTTGGTATTATGGCTAGAGACGTTGTCAGTCTTACTCCTAGTGCTAAATATTTAGAAGAACAAGGTTGGAATGCATATACTGACCCTGAAACTGCTGCTAAACCAGAAACACCTGAAAAGGATAAAAAGATAAACTTTGTTTACACTCCTGATAATGCTCTTAAAGATGCTAATGGTGAACCTGAACCTTACAGCACAGCTATTTACAACTACTCTAATATGGTTCTTTTAGGTGGTCATAGTGGTAGTGGTTGGCCTGCTGACCCAGAGGCTGATACTTACTTATTCAACTCAACTAAAAACCGTATTAACCTTATTTATAGAACTTTCATTGATGACAACCCTTATTCTGCTAGCTCTAACGTTTACAGAAGTGCTGTTAAGAAAACTCTTTGTCAGGACTTCCCTGAACCAGGCGACAGATATCACGTTGTTCTTGAAAAAGTTCCTGGTGGTTACAAAGGTACTTGCTATGATTATCAGACTCAGGAATTCAGAACTGACTATGTATGCTATGATGCAGGTGAAGAAGAAAGAGACCTTGATGTATTAGACCCAGATAATTTATACGTTGGTTTCTTCGCTGCCCGTTATGCTGATATAACTGTAAGCAACGTTGACCTCGTTAAATCTGCTCCTGAAACTGATATGGAAGCATCTATTGATGATACTCAGAAACTTACAGTTCCTAAATTATATCTTAAATCAAATATCTATTCAAACAAACTTGATTATAAACTCGTTCTTAGAACAAGTAATAACTCAGGTGGTACTATTACAATTCAGCAAGACGGTGAAGTAATTTACAGTAATGCTAAAGTTAAAAAAGCTGAAACTGTTTTCCCTGTAAAATTAAAAGAAAACAGCACAAGCACATTCGATATAAGCTATACTCCAGCTTATCTTTCTGAAGATAATGCTAAATATCAAGAATTATCTTCTTACGCAACAACTTACTGGCAGTACAAAATTTCTCACAAAGGAAATTATGATACTTCTAAGAAATTTGTTTACATCTCTCCAGACGGAGGTGCTGCTGCAACAGGTGACATTACAGACCCTATGAGTCTTGATATTGCTCTTGGTCTTATGAGAAGAGGTCAAACACTTGTCCTTCTTCCTGGTGTATACAACATCTCAGGAAATGATGCACTCAAGATTTCTGAAGTAACTACTGGTACAAAAACTGATAAAAGAGGTTTCATTGGATACAACGTATATCAGGCTGAAGAAGAAGGATATGCCGTTGACGGTGTTGAGATACCTGATGAACCAGTTATCTTAGACCTTGGTGGCAAATATTCTGGTATAGAAAACTCTGCTGATTACTGGATATTCAAAAACTTTGAAATCAGAAACGGTGGTAAAAACTGTAAAGCATTCCACACAGGTGGAGATAACAACATTATTGAAAACGTTAAAATCTATGATTGTCAAGATTCTGGTATGTGCGTGAGCCGTACAAGTTCTGACCAAGAAACTATTAATGATTGGCCAAGAAACAATCTTATTAAAAACTGTGAAGTTTGGAACTGTGCCGACCCTTCATTCAACAACTCTGATGGATATGCAGTAAAACTTACTGTAGGTTATGGTAACAAACTTGAAGGTTGTATTTCTCACCACAACTCTGATGATGGTTGGGATTTATTCTGTAAACAATCAGGTGGTTATATGGCACCTGTAACTCTTGAGGGCTGTATAACTTATAAAGGTGGTTATAGACTTCTTGAAGACGGTACTGACAGAAAATGGTCAGAAAGCCGTGGTGGTAGAAACGGATTTAAAATGGGTGGCGACAGTATGCCTATTAACAACGTTCTTATAAACTGTTTAGCTTTCGAAAACGGTAATACTGGTGTTACTTCAAACAGTAACCCTCTTATGACTGTTAGAGGCTGTGTTGGTTATATGAACGAGGGTTCTAACTTCTCTATGGGAAGTAACTCTGTTCAGGCTTCTTGTAACTATGACGTTAAAGGTCTTGTTTCTTACAAACCTGGAAAAGGTTCTGATAAAGGCGGCGACAGTATTCAGGGATATAACTTCGACAAAGATTATAATTACTTAAAACGTACTTCTGATAAAGCATCTATTAATGCATCTGGTGATGCAGTTGATGACAGTTTCTTTGTAAGCCTTGAAAGTCCTGTTGTTGACGGTCGTATTCCTCAGGACCCTTATACTGGTGAATATCAGCTTAATGGATTCCTTCAGCTTACTGACACTGTTAAAGCTAAAATTGAAAACAGCGAAGGTTATGCTGACCCTGTTGAAGAAGATACTACTGAAACTACAACAGAAGGTAATAAAGATGAAATCAAAGGTACTGTTGGTGGCGGTTCTGCTAAGAGAAACAACACACGTGTTTCAGGAAAAACTGATTCTAACAAAACAAATGATTCAAATGCAACAAACGATTCTAACAAAACAAATGATTCAAATGCAACAAACGATTCAAATGCTGCAAATGACTCAAATGTAGCAAACGATTCAAATATAGCAAATGACTCAAATGCGACAAACAACAACGGAGGCAGTTCTTCAAATAGCAATTCTATAGTTGCTAATGGTGACGAAAGCGTAGTTAAAGTTCCTTTCGATGGTGATACTTCTAAACCAGATAAAATCATTATTAAATATACAGATGAAAACGGTAAAACTACTGTTGTTAAATCTGCTAAATATGATGCAAATGAAAATGCTGTTTTAGCTCCTGCTTTAGGAAAAGGTACTTATACTGCCGAAGTTAGCGATGTATCTTTCAAAGATATGGACGGTAACTGGGCTAAAGATTTTGTTGAAGCTCTTGCTGCAAGAGGTATTGTAAATGGAACTAACGGTAACTTTAATCCAAACGCTAAAATTAAGAGAGGCGATTTTGTATTAATGCTTGCTCAAGTTCTTGACATTAACTCTAACAAAGACGCTGGATTTAGTGACGTAGCTAAATCTGATTACTATAGCAATGCTATTGCTGCTGCTAAAGAATTAGGTATTGTTAAAGGTATTAGTGACACAGTATTTGGTGCAAAAGCTGAAATTTCAAGACAAGATGTAATGACTATCATTGCTAGAGCTCTTGAAAAAGCTGGTATCGAAATGAAAGCTGCTGATTTAAGTCAATTTAAAGATGCTGCTACAATTTCTGACTATGCTAAAGACAGTATTGCTAAACTTGTTGGTGCTGGTATTATTTCTGGTAACAACGGTGCTATTAATCCTAAAGCAAGCTTAACTCGTGCAGAAGCTGCTAAAATGATTTATGAAGTTTGGACAAGATTCTAGTGTCTATTTAAAACGTTAGTTTTAACGGTATCGAAAGGTGACTTTCGATACCGTTTTTTATGTGGAAAATTAGAAGTTGTAGGGGTAAAAGACCGTGGGGCTTTGCCCCACCACCCTATTAAAACCGTGGGCTTTGCCCACACCCACAAGCC
>CABVAP010000087.1 GCA_902496345.1 uncultured Eubacteriales bacterium | reverse complement strand
CAAGAGCATTTTTGGAAGTTTGAAACCTTTTTGCGATAGAAAAAGGTTTCAAAAAATAAGTTTTTGCCTAGTTTTTTTCAATGGGCATCGGAAAGAAATCCGACAAGCGTAGCTTGCTTTTTCGTAGCAAAAGTGCTGAAAGCTAGTGGGGTGGTGGGGCAAAGCCCCACGGTCTTAGACAAACCCCCATTTACAAAAAAAGACCACCGATTAAATCGGTAGTCTTTTCATATATCTGTAATTTTATTTTTCTTTTTTAGCCTCAAGTCTAATCAATGCACGCCTTAAAGCAAGCTCGGCTCTGGCAATATCCACATTGTCATCTTGACTTTGAATACGTTTTTCGGCTCTTTCTTTTGCCGCGTTGGCTCTTTCAAAGTCAATTTCATCTGGCCACTCAGCAGCGTCAGATAAAATAGTAATTCCTCTGTCATCAACACTTGCAAAACCACCGAAAACAGTAGCCTTAACTTCTTCATCACCGTTGATAATACGTAAAAATCCGTAACCTAAAGTTGTAGTTAAAGGCTGATGACCGTGTAAAATACCAATATCACCAGTAGAGGAACGAATGATTACCATTTCAGCTTCTTCGTTATAAAGCTCTCTTACAGGCGTAACAATACGTAATCGTATTTTATTTTCTGCCATATAAATCACCCGTTACCTTTTATTTATTAGCTGCATTAGCTTTAGCAACAACGTCATCAATAGTACCTGCGTTCAAGAAATAGTTTTCAGGAATATCGTCGTGTTTACCTTCAAGAATTTCTTTGAAACCACGAACAGTTTCAGCAACAGGAACATATTGTCCGTCATAACCTGTAAATTTTTCAGCAACAAAGAAAGGTTGAGATAAGAATCTTTGAACTTTTCTTGCTCTGTTTACAGTAAGTTTATCTTCTTCAGAAAGTTCGTCCATACCAAGGATAGAGATGATGTCCTGAAGTTCTTTGTATCTCTGTAAAATAGCCTGAACCTTTCTTGCAACTTCATAGTGTTCTTCACCAACAACCTGAGGGTCAAGGATACGAGAAGTAGATTCAAGAGGGTCAACAGCAGGATAAATACCAAGCTCAACGATAGAACGAGATAAAACTGTAGTAGCGTCAAGATGGGCAAATGTAGTAGCAGGAGCAGGGTCAGTTAAGTCATCTGCAGGTACATAAACGGCCTGAACAGATGTGATAGAACCACTCTTAGTAGATGTGATTCTTTCCTGAAGTGAACCAACTTCTGTAGCAAGTGTAGGCTGATAACCAACGGCAGAAGGCATACGACCAAGGAGGGCAGAAACTTCTGAACCAGCCTGAACAAAACGGAAGATGTTGTCAACGAATAAAAGCACGTCTTGATTTTCTTCATCTCTGAAGTATTCAGCCATAGTAAGACCAGTAAGAGCGATTCTCATTCTAGCTCCAGGAGGCTCATTCATCTGACCGAACACAAGACTTGTTTTGTTGATAACGCCAGATTCTTGCATTTCGTAGTAAAGGTCGTTACCCTCTCTAGTACGTTCACCAACACCGGCGAAAACAGAGAAACCACCGTGTTCAGTAGCGATGTTACGGATAAGTTCCATAATAAGAACTGTTTTACCAACACCGGCACCACCAAACAAACCGATTTTACCACCTTTAGAGTAAGGGCAAAGAAGGTCGATAGACTTGATACCTGTTTCAAGAAGTTCAGTAGAAGCAGCCTGTTCAGCGAAAGAAGGAGCTTCTCTGTGGATAGACCATTTTTCTTCTACTTCAGGCATAGGGTTATCGTCAATAGGTTGTCCAACAACGTTGAACATACGTCCTAAAGTAGCTTTACCAACAGGAACGCTGATAGGAGCACCTGTATCAACTGCGTCCATACCTCTAACAAGACCATCTGTAGATGACATAGCAATACATTTAACAACGTCGTCACCAAGGTGCTGTGCAACTTCGGCAACGATTGTTTTACCTTCGTGTTCAATCTCGATGGCATTGTACAAAGAAGGCATATTTTCTTTAGAAAATTTAATATCTAATACGGCACCGATAATCTGAATTATCTTACCGACATTTTTTTCAGCCAATCGTTTTCACTCCTTTTTTAATCATAAATACCGCTTCCGCCGACAATTTCAGTAATTTCTTGAGTAATAGCACCTTGTCTGGCTCTGTTGTAAAGGAGGTTCAATGAGTCAATCATTTCAGATGCGTTTTCAGTAGCAGAATCCATAGCGGTCATTCTTGCTCCAAGTTCGCAAACGGCAGATTCAACCATAGCTCCAAATATAACGGTATTAACATATTTAGGAATAACATATTCCAAAACGGCTTCTTCGTCAGGTTCATAGATAGTGAGAGCCTGTTCAGAAGATTCACCGTCATTAGTAAATTCATTTACATCAACAGGGAGAACTTTGATAAGTTTAGGCTCAGAAGAAATAGTAGAGATAAACTCAGTATAAGCGAGATAAACTTCATCAACTTCACCTTTAGTAAATAAATCAAGTGCCAACTGTCCAATTCTTAAAGCGTGGGAATATTCAGGATTTTCAGAAATACCAACATAAGAGTCAACGATGTTAAGCCCTTTACGTCTTAAGAATTCTTTACCCTTACTTCCAACAGTTATGGCAGAAACCTTGTTTATATCGTCAACACAAGTCATAGCAATTTTGCTGACGTTAGCGTTGTAGCCCCCACAAAGACCTCTGTCACCGGTAATCAGTATAACGGCTTTGTTTTTAACTTCTCTTTTTTCAAGATAAGGGTGAGAAATCCCTTTAGAGCCGTTTACGATACCAGCGATAACGCTTTTAGTTTCTTGAAAGAAAGGACGAGTGTCCATAAGCCTGTTTTTAGCTCTTGTAAGTTTAGAACTTGCAACAAGATTCATAGCTTTGGTAATTTGTTGGGTGCTATTGACACTTTTTATTCTGCGTTTGATGTCACGCATTGATGCCATAATATCACCTCTCTATTTATTTGAATTCTGACTTAAAGTTTTGAATAGCAGAACGAAGTTCAGCTTCATTTTCAGAACTCAACTGTTTAGTTGTTCTAATATCACTAAAAATGTGATTATGTTTTGCTTCAATAAATCTGAAGAATTCAGTTTCAAATCTTAAAACGTCCTTAACAGGAATATCGTCAAGATATTTGTTAGTAACTGCAAAAAGAATAACAACTTCTTTTTCAACATCAAGAGATTGATACTGAGGCTGTTTAAGGATTTCAACGATTCTCTGACCGTGGTTAAGACGTTCAAGAGTATCTTTATCGAGGTCAGAACCGAACTGAGCAAAGCTTTCAAGTTCACGATACTGAGCAAGTTCAGTACGGATAGGACCGGCGATTTTTTTCATAGCTTTAATCTGAGCAGAACCACCAACACGAGATACAGAAAGACCGGCATTAATAGCAGGACGAACACCAGAGTTGAAAAGTTCACTTTCAAGATAAATCTGACCATCTGTGATAGAGATAACGTTTGTTGGGATATAAGCAGAAACGTCACCAGCCTGAGTTTCGATGATAGGAAGAGCAGTTATAGAACCACCACCATATTTTTCTTCAAGTCTTGCAGAACGTTCAAGAAGTCTTGAATGGAGGTAGAAAACGTCACCAGGGTAAGCTTCACGTCCTGGTGGTCTGTGAAGAAGAAGACTCATTGCACGGTAAGCAACAGCGTGTTTAGATAAGTCATCATAAACGATAAGAACGTCTTTACCGTTTTCCATAAATTCTTCACCGATAGCACAACCAGAATAAGGTGCGATATATTGTAAAGGTGATGTATCACTTGCAGTTGCAACAACAACAGTAGTATAGTCCATAGCACCGGCGTCACTTAAATTTTTAACGATACGAGCAACAGTAGATGCTTTCTGACCGATAGCAACATAGATACAAATAACGTCTTTACCTTTTTGGTTAATAATAGTGTCGATACAAATAGCAGTTTTACCAGTTTGACGGTCACCGATAACAAGCTCACGTTGACCACGACCGATAGGAACCATAGCATCGATAGCTTTGATACCTGTTTGTAAAGGTACATCAACAGATTTACGAGTGATAACACCAGGGGCAACTCTTTCAATAGGTCTGAATTTGTCAGTGTTGATAGGTCCTTTTTCATCAATAGGTTGACCAAGAGAGTTTACAACTCTACCAATCATAGCGTCACCAACAGGAACAGAAGCAACACGACCAGTAAGTTTAACTGAATCGCCTTCTTTAATTCCCTGGTCAGAACCGAGGAGAACGACACCGATGTTGTCCTCTTCAAGGTTTTGAGCCATACCAAAAACACCGTTTTCAAACTCAAGAAGTTCGCCACTCATTGCGTTATCAAGACCGTAAACTCTGGCAATACCGTCACCAACATTGATAACAGTGCCAACTTCTGAAACGTCAAGTTTAGAAGTATAGCCTTTAATCTGTTCTTTAATAACAGAACTAATTTCTTCAGGTCTGATATTCATTACGAGTTACACTCCTTTACTATGCGAGATGAATATTCAAAAGCTGACTTTTAAGGTCATCAAGTTTAGCCTTGATAGTACCATCAATAACGTGACCTGCGACTTTAATACGAACGCCGCCTAATAAAGATGAATCAACATCAGCTTGAATAAAAATCTGCTTATTCAAATTTTGAGATAATTTTTCTTTAATGCTAGTAAGCTGAGCATCTGTCAAAGGTATAGCAGAAGTAACATAGGCAGTTTCGATACCTTTGTGGTCTTCGGCTTTTTTAACAAATAATTCAAGCATATTAACAATTTCTGTTTCTCTGTTTTTTCTCAAAGCAACAGAGAACAAACCAATAATTTCGTCTGAGATTTTACCTTTAAAGGCTTTTTCAAGGACATCAAATTTTTCATCACCTGAAACTTGAGGGTGATTTAAAACGAGCAAAAATTCTTTGTCGCTTTTAATAGTGTCAAGAACAAGTTTAATTTCCTCTTCAAAAACGTCAATTTTTGAATTTTCCAAAGCTAAATCAAAAAGTGCATTTGCATATCTGTTTGCGACTAACTGAGCCATTTAACTTCCTCCAAATCTGAAATAACTTCATCAACCAGCTTGTTCTGTTCATTCTGGTCGATAGAGGCAGCAACGAATTTGCCTGCCATAAGTGAGGAAACCTCGATAATTTGCTTTTTGATTTCGTCTTTGGCTTTTTCCTGTTCTCTTTGAATATCGACCATAGCTCTGTTTTTAAGAGTTTCGGCCTCTTTTTTAGCTTCAGCAATAATTTCTTGCTCTCTCTGAGCACCTCTGTTTCTTGCTTCACCTAAAATAGCTTCAGTTTCTTTATCAATTTCGCTGAGTTTTTTCTCATATTCAGCTTTTAACTTATTAGCTTCTGCAAGTTGAGTTTCAGCAGAATTAATCTGACCTTCGATTTTCTCACGTCTAGCAGCAAGCATATTTTTAACAGGTTTGTAAAGAAGATAAGCTAAAACAGCACAAAGTATACAAGTATTTAAGAGCTGAAAACCTAAATCTCTAAGTAAGTCAGCATCTAATCCAAGGATAAATTCCTGACCTTCAGCAGAAGTTGTAGTTTCGGTTGCAACTTCATTAACAGCTTTAGCGTCAGCGACAGTAGCTGTGTTAGAATCTAAATTAACAATGTAAGTTTCCAAGAGATAATAACCTCCTTTCGGTTTAATTATAACAAATTAAATTCGGTCTAAATTTCCGAAAGTAATAAATAATTTCTTATTTGCTAAGCATACCAACAAGTGGGTTAGCGAATAAAAGAATCATAGCTACAACCAAACCGTAGATACCAGTTGTTTCAGCAACGGCAGCACCAAGGAGCATAGTAGACATAATAGTACCTCTAGCTTCAGGCTGACGACCAACAGCTTCACAACCTTTACCAGCAGCATAACCTTGTCCGATACCAGGTCCGATACCAGCGATAACAGCTAAACCTGCACCGATAGCAGAACAACCTAAAATAAATGCCTGTGGGTCAATACTTTGAATTTGATTTTCCATAATAAGAAATCCTCCTTAAAAATAAAATTTTTAATAAATTAATAACTTATTTTGCCGTTTTTGTTAGTTCTCAGTTTTTAGTGTCTTCAGGGATTTTATCAGCGATGAAAGACATACTTAACATAACAAAGATGAAAGTCTGTAAGAATCCGGCAAAAACATCAAAATAAACGTGAAGTGCAGCAGGAATACCTATCTTAACATAAGCTGGCAACTGATAGAATAACGCCATAATGATAGAACCGCCAAGGATATTACCAAAAAGACGGAAACTCAATGAAACAGGCGTTGCAAGTGCACTGATGATGTTCATAGGTATCCAGAAGAAGAATGGGTCAAGATAACCTTTAAAATATTCTTTTCTGCCTTTAATGATACCCATAAAGTGAATTAAAAAGAATGTAGAGAAACCTAAACAAGCTGTAGTTGCAAGGTCAGCAGTAGGGGCTCTAAGACCGATAAGTCCGACAAGGTTTGAAACTAAAATGAATGCAAAAACACCAAAGAACCAGTTACCGAAATAGCTGTATTTTGTACCCATATTAGACTCAACGAAATTGTGCATAGACTCAACAATCAATTCGATAAAATTCTGAAAACCAGATTCAGGAACTTCTTTAAAGTTTCTAAATTTAATTCTAACAATGATTGCAAAAAGGATAAGCACACCCATAATTATCCAAGTATTTCTGATAGTTGTGGTAATCCTAAAGCCTGTACCGAGGAAATCATCGACAAGAACTTTGTTGTAAATGTCAAGGCCACCCTCAGAGAGTCCAATTAAGAAATTCATGGTAATTATACCTCCTTCCTTATTTTTTTGATTATTTCAAGAAATACGGGAAAAAGGCCATATTTCTTTTATATCTAAAGGAAAAGAAACCTTTTCCGAAAGAACAAAAATCAGCGTGTAAACATAAAATCTCATTATTTAGTTATTATTTTAACATTATGATAAGATTTTAACACTTTTATTTCAAAAAATCAATAGAAAAAAAGTATTTTTATAGTTATAAAAGTCAAACCACCTGTTTATATATTAACATAAATTTAACACAAAACTGTGTAATTCATCAAAAACAATCACAAAAAAATATTGTTTTTTTTTTAAAATTCCAATCGACCAGAAAACTAATCAAGTTTTTTAACATCGAAATAGTAAAATTGCATCAAAACAAAAAATTGTATTCTGTAAATTTGCCAATGCTAACCCACTTCTTTTGAAAACATTAAGACCTTGGGACTTGCCCCACGGTCTTAACTGTCTTATATCTTGTTTTCTTCCTTTTTGTATTGCTTTCCGACAATAATAGTTGCAGGGCGTAAAGAGAATATAGAAACGAAAACGCCAATTATCCCAGCAATGCCACCGTTAATAGCAGCAACAGCCATAACAACACCTGTCAAGAAGTAACGGAGCATATAGTGTAATCTAATGTAGTTTTGGGCCTGTGCCTCCTGTTGGAAGTTAGATGCCTTGTTTAAAGACCTTTCAAGAAGAATAAGCTTTAATATAGCAAAAACAGTTCCAAAAATAACACCATAAACATATTTAAAAGTTTCTGTTGGGAAATATATTTGAGTAATAATCACCCCAACCCCAAGACAAATAAGGCAAAAGGCAAGCATAGCTTTCATAAGTCGCTTACTAGTTTCCGAAGTTTTAAATATTTTAAACATAAAGGTATCACTCCTTTCTAATTTTCTTTGTAATCATCATCTTTTGAATCCAAATCATCTGAATTTTCATCATTTTCGCTGTCTTTAACAAGGTTTTTACCACTAAGCCTGTCAAATTCAGCCTGTTCCTTTAAGGCCTCTTTTTTGTATTTTTCAACAGTCATAGAATAAAGGGTTTTAAACGCACTGCCTACTCCAAGAAAAATGAAAATAATCAAAAAAGTAACACCTGTGTCAAATGTTCTGTCTAAATATTTTCCAATCCATATACATAGTAAAATAGGAACAAGCATTGAAATACCGACCTGAGTCAGCATTGATAGTGCTTTCATAATGTCTTTCATATTGTTTCACCCTATCCTATCTATTTTCACATAAAATTTTTCGACACTCTGCAAGTTCTTTTACTCTTTTAAGTCCTGTAAATTTTTTAAGCCTTAAATCTATATTTTAATAATCCTTTGGTCTTTCGCTCAAAATTCCAAAGTGGTATAAAATTGCATCAACAATTCTTTCAGCAGCGTAACCGTCACCAAAAGGATTTCTTGCCTGTGCCATTTTTTCATATACTTTCCTATCGTGCAATAAAGTATTCGCTTCTTTGTAAATATTTTCTTCTTCAACGCCGGCAAGACGTAAAGTTCCAGCTTCAACACCCTCTGGTCTTTCAGTAACGTTTCTAAGTACAAGAACAGGTTTGCCCATAGATGGTACTTCTTCTTGTAATCCACCAGAATCAGTCATAACGAAATAAGATAAGTTCATAAGGTTGTGCATATCTTTCATATCGATAGGGTCAGTTAAATGTATTCTAGGGTGACCACCTAAAACTCTTCTTGCAACTTCCTGTACAAGAGGGTTAAAGTGAACAGCATAAACAACCTCAACATCAGGGTTGTCCTCAACAATTCGATAAACAGCTCTGCATATATTTTCAAGAGGTTCACCGAGGTTTTCTCTTCTGTGGGCAGTCATAGTAATAACCCTTTTGTTTTTGTAATCGATGTGATTAAGTTCATCGAGGGCAAATTTATAGTCTTTTTCAATAGTAGTTTTAAGACAGTCAACGGCTGTGTTTCCTGTAATAAAGATACCGTCTTCACCGATATTTTCTTTAAGTAAATGTTCTTTTGCAAGTTTAGTTGGTGCAAAGTGTAAGTCAGCCATAGCACCTGTTAGACGTCTGTTCATTTCCTCAGGGAAAGGCTGAAATTTGTCATAAGTTCTAAGACCAGCCTCAACGTGACCAATTTTTATTTGACTGTAAAAAGCAGCGAGAGAGCCAGCAAAAGTAGTTGTTGTATCACCGTGTACAAGAACTATGTCAGGTTTAGCCTCTTTCATAACACCCTCAAGACCTTTTAAAGCTTTTGTAGTGATGTCAGTAAGTGTTTGTTTTTGTTGCATAATATCAAGGTCATAGTGTGGAGTAATCCCAAAAATATCAAGAACTTGGTCTAACATCTGTCTGTGCTGTGCTGTAACACAGATGATAGGGTCGATGTTTTCGTTTTCCTCCATAACTTTGATAAGTGGTGCCATTTTTGTAGCTTCGGGTCTTGTCCCAAAAATACTCATAACTTTTATTTTTTCTGCCATTTTTAAAATCCTTTCAATAAATAAGTAAGTTAAAAAAACACTTATTTACTTTAAAAATTATTTGATATTTATAAACTTTTTTAGTATATATAATTACGGTCATTATACTACACTTCAATATAGTTTGCAAGTTCAAAAAACAGATTTTTACAACCCCCCAAATTTTCAGAGTGTTTTAATTTTATTCAAAAATATACTTTATTTACTAGCACAATTTAAGACAGATACAAAAACATAGTTTATTAAAATTGGGGTTTGTCAAAGACCGTGGGGCTTTGCCCCACCACCCCTTTAAAACCGTGGGCTTTGCCCACACCCACAAGCCTTTGAAAAGGCTTGACCTAAA
>CABVAP010000086.1 GCA_902496345.1 uncultured Eubacteriales bacterium | reverse complement strand
AGCAGAGTTTGAGACGGAGTCTCAAGGTTTTGAAAGGTTTTAAGATTTTGACAAATTCTAATTTGTTTGATTATCGTGGCTAATCGATTGCTAAAGTTTGAAAAGAATAAAAAAAACTCTTTACAACTGGAAAAATAAATGTTATAATATATTCAATTTAAGGAAATTGTAGAAAATAAAATATTTTAAAGTCGTTGATTGAAAAGAGTACCTTTTTGTGAATGTTGCAGAGAGTCGGTGGTGGTGTAAATCCGATACGGACACTTCTAGGGAATGGGTTCATAAGACTTCGGGCGAAAAAGTTTTTTAGTAGCTTTGAACGTGTCCTCACGTTACAGGGGTAAGATATGTTTGTATCTGATTTTACTTATTTTAATGCGTTTGCATTGGGTGGCTTATAACAAGGTATCTTGTCCCAATATGGGGTGAGGTGCCTTTTTTGTATTTAAAAGGAGTGAATTTTAATGAAAGAACTTAAAGCGTATATTAGAAAGTTTTCAGGCGATACAGAAACGCCTATAACACTTTTTTATAAATATGTAGGAAAAGAAAGAGGCTTCCTGCTTGAAAGCCGTGGAGAGGGAAAAACAAATTTCTCTATTATGGGAAAGAACGCTAAAGCAATCTTAAAGGGAACCGATAAACTTACAATTGAAGAAGACGGTGTCGTTCGTGTGGTCGAAGGTAAACTTCTTGACGGTGTTAGAGATTATATTCAAAGTTTTAAAATTGAATGTGACCTAGATATAGCCTTTCAAGGTGGTGCAGTTGGTGTCGTTGGTTATGATGTTATAAAACAATATGAAAAAATTCCGGACAACAACCCTGACCCTATAAAAACACCTACTGTTCATCTTATGGTGTTTACTGAATTTATCGTGTACGACCACTTGCACGACCTTATAAACCTTGTTGTTCTTGATGAAAAAAGTAGTTCAGGAGAAAAAAGAGCAAATGAAATTCTTGACAGAATGGAAGAAGAAGTTAAATCAAAAATTCCGTCAGAGAGATATGATATTCCAGAAACCAAAAAAGTCAGCTTTACTTCGAATATGTCAAAAGAGAAGTATATGGATATTGTTGAAAAAGCTAAAAAATATATCTATGACGGTGATATTTTTCAGGTTGTTTTATCTCAAAGACTTACAGCTGAAACAGACCAAGAACCTCTTAACCTTTATAGAAAGTTACGTGCAATAAATCCATCTCCTTATCTTTACTATTTCAATTTTGGAGATTATCAAGTTGCCGGAAGTTCTCCGGAAATGCTTGTTGAAGTGAATAAAGACAAAGTATTTACTTGTCCTATCGCCGGTACAAGAAAAAGAGGGAAAGACTTAGAAGACGATTTACGTCTTGCAAATGAAATGAAAAATGACCCTAAAGAAAAAGCTGAACACGTTATGTTGGTTGACCTTGCCAGAAACGATATGGGTAGAATTGCTAAAATAGGCTCTGTTAAAGTTGATAAATTTATGAAAGTTCAGTATTACTCACACGTTATGCATATGGTCTCACTTGTTGAGGGTATAAAGAGAGATGACCAAGACGCATTTTCGATTTTGTCTTCTTTCTTGCCAGCCGGTACATTGTCTGGAGCTCCTAAAATCAGAGCTATGGAAATCATTGAAGAACTTGAAGAAGAAAGACGTGGCATTTACGGCGGTGCAGCCGGTTATTTCAGCTTTAACGGAAATATGGATATGTGTATTGCCATAAGAACAATGGTAATTAAAGATAATAAGGTTTATATGCAAGCAGGTGCAGGAATTGTTGCCGACTCTAAACCTGAAATGGAATTTGAAGAAAGTCATAACAAAGTTAGAGCTTTAGTTAAAACTATCGGAGGTGAAGTATAATGATAGTTCTTATAGATAACTATGATTCTTTTACTTTTAATTTATATCAATATATTGGTGAATTTGATAAAGATATTAGAGTATTTAGAAATGACGAAATTACATCAAAAGAAATTCTTGAATTAAATCCTGATAGAGTTGTTATTTCGCCGGGTCCAAAAACACCTTTTGAAGCCGGTAACTGTATTGAGATTATAAAAAATGTTGCTGGAAAAATACCTCTTTTAGGTGTTTGCCTCGGTCATCAATCTATCGGTGTTGCATTTGGTGGAGTTGTTTCAAACGCTAAAGAATTATTTCACGGAAAAGCATCTATGATTACACACAACTGCAAAGGAATATTTGAAGGAGTCAGCAACCCTTTACAGGTTGCCAGATACCACTCTCTTTCTATTGTTCCAGAAAAGTTACCAGATTGTCTTGAAGTTACTGCCGAAGTTGACGGTGAAATAATGGCTATCAAACACAAAGAATTTGATGTTGTTGGTCTTCAATTCCACCCAGAGTCAATATATACACCAGAGGGAAAGAAACTTATTGAAAACTTTATTGGAGGGAAATTTTAATGATTCTTGATGATATTGTTGCAAAGAAAAAAATTACTCTTGAAAATAGTGACTATAATTTTGATATTTCCCGTGTTTATGATTCAGTAAAGAATAATGCTATTCCTGATTTCTATAATGCTCTTGCTAAAGATGGTTTATCTATCATCGGTGAAGTCAAAAAAGCATCACCATCTAGAGGTGTTATTAAAGAAGATTTTAACCCTGTTGAAATTGCTAAGCAATATGAAAATGCAGTTGATGCCATTTCTGTACTTACTGAAGAACACTTTTTTCAGGGAAGTCCTAAATATCTTGAAAATATTCACAAAGAGGTTTCTTTACCTCTTTTAAGAAAAGATTTTATAATTAGTCCTTTGCAAATTTTTGAAGCAAGGGAACTTGGAGCAAGTGCAGTTTTGCTTATTGCTGCTGTGCTTAATGAAAAAAGAGTATTGAAAGAATTTATCAATATTACTCACGGTCTTAATATGAATGCTTTGGTTGAAACACATAACGAAGAAGAAGTTAAACTTGCTCTTTCTGCCGGTGCTAGAATAGTTGGCATAAACAACAGAAATTTATATGATTTTTCTGAAGACCTTAACACAACTGTTAAACTTTCCAAACTAGTACCTAAAGATGTTCTTATCGTCAGTGAGAGCAGTATTCATACGGCTGACGACATAAAAGCAATAAAAGACACAGGAGTTTCAGCAATTCTTGTTGGCGAAAGTTTTATGAGATGTGACAACATTGTTGAAAAAGCGGAGGTGTTTAAAAATGCCTATAAATGCAAAAATTAAAATTTGTGGTCTTAAATCTGTAGAAGATGTTTTGAAAATTAACGATTTTAATATTGACTATGTTGGTTTTGTTTTTGCTGAAAGCAAAAGAAAAGTTTCCAAAGAAAAAGCGTTAGAAATGAAAAAAGCTTTAAAACCTACTATAAAAACTGTTGGAGTTTTTGCTGATATGTCTTATGCTGAGATTTCTGAAATTGCCGACTATGTCGGATTAGATGTTATTCAATTACACTCAGATGAAGACAATGAGTTTTGCCAAAAGTTTCAGGGGAAGACCATTTGGAAAAGCATATCCGTTAATGATACAGAGCCTGAAATTATTGCTGAAAAATATAAAAATATTGACGGTTTCTTGTTAGATACATATACAAAAGATTTAAGAGGTGGAAGTGGTAAAACTTTTAAATGGACTCTTGCAAAAGATTTCAGTAAAAAGTATTTTACCATTTTAGCCGGTGGACTTAGTGAAGAAAATATTATTGACGCATATAATGCTGTCAAACCTAACGTTATGGATTTAAGTTCATCTGTTGAAACAGAAGGAATAAAGGATTATAATAAAATAAAAAGCCTTATGAGGAGGATACAAAAATGAGTATAAATAAAGATTTTGGTCAATTCGGAGGACAATATGTTCCGGAAACACTTATGAACACATTAAAAGTTCTTGAAAAAGAATATATTGAATATTGTTCTAGTGATGAGTTTAAAAACGACTATATAAAATATATGAAAAATTATGTAGGTAGACCATCTGTTTTATATTTTGCAGAAAGACTTACAGAAATGTGTGGTGGTGCAAAAATCTACTTAAAAAGAGAGGATTTAAACCACACAGGTGCTCATAAAATAAACAATGCAATAGCACAAGCACTTCTTGCAAAACATATGGGAAAAACAAAAGTTATTGCCGAAACAGGTGCCGGACAACACGGTGTTGCAACTGCTACAGTTGCTGCATTATTCGATATGGAATGTGAAGTTTATATGGGTGTTGAAGACATCGAAAGACAGAAACTCAATGTTTTCAGAATGGAGCTTTTAGGTGCTAAAGTTATTCCGGTTTCAAGCGGTACAGGTACTCTTAAAGACGCCACAAATGAGGCAATCAGAACTTGGGCTGCCAGAGCAGAAGACACTTTCTATATAATTGGTTCTGCTGTTGGACCTCACCCTTACCCTACTATGGTAAGAGATTTCCAACGTATTATCGGTGATGAAACTAAAAAACAAATTATGGAAATCGAAGGCCGACTTCCTGATAAAGTTTTTGCTTGTGTAGGTGGAGGAAGTAACGCAATTGGTATGTTCTACCCTTTTGTTGAGGACAAAGACGTTGAACTTATCGGTGTTGAAGCTGCAGGTCACGGTATTGAAACCGGTGAACACGCTTCTGCTTTTTCAGGTGGTAGACCCGGAGTTTTACACGGTATGAAATCTTGTATACTTCAAGATGAAGACGGTCTTATCAAAACAGCTTATTCTATTTCAGCCGGTCTTGACTATCCGGGAGTTGGTCCAGAACACGCATATTTAAAAGAAATTGGTAGAGTAAACTATACTTCTGTTACAGATGATGAAGCTATTGACGCATTTAAAACACTTTGTAGATATGAAGGTATTATGCCTGCTATCGAAAGTTCTCACGCTCTTGCTCAAGCGTTAAAAGTTGCTCCTAATATGAAAAAAGATGAAATTATCGTTGTTAATCTTTCCGGTCGTGGTGACAAAGATGTTCATACTGTTGCTAAATATCTTGGAAAAGAAATTTAATGGGGGAATAATATATTATGAATAGAATTGATGAAAAATTTAAAACTTTAAAAGAAATGAATAAAAAAGCATTTATTGCTTATGTTTGTGGTGGCGACCCAACTCTTGAAGATACTGAAAAAATCATTTATACTCTTGAAAAATCCGGTTGTGATATTATCGAACTCGGTATACCTTTCTCTGACCCTGTTGCAGACGGTCCTGTTATTCAAGACGCTTCTTTAAGGTCACTTAATAATGGTTTTAAAATAAATAAATTCTTTGAAACTGTAAAAAAAATCAGAACTAATTCACAAGTTCCATTAGTTGCAATGGTTTATTACAGCACTATATTCGGTTATGGAAAAGAAAAATTTGTTACTAACTGTATTGAATCCGGAATAGACGGAATTATTGTTCCTGACCTTCCTTACGAAGAATCAGACGAACTTATGCCACTTCTTGAAAATACAGAATTATATTTAATTCCTCTTATCGCTGTAACTTCTAATGACCGTATTCCTATGCTTGTTGAAAAAGCAAAAGGATTTGTTTATTGCGTTTCATCTCTTGGAGTTACAGGCGAAAGAAAATCTTTCGACAGTAGAGTTTCTGATTTCGTTAAAAAAGTTAAATCATATACAGATGTACCGGCTTGTGTTGGTTTTGGTATATCTAAAAGAGAAGATGTTCAGGCTTTTGAAAAATATGCAGACGGTGTTATAGTTGGTTCAGCTATTGTCAAGAAAATTTTTGAAAGCAAAGGTGACCTTGACAAAGTTTCTGCTTTTATTAAGGAGCTTACAGAATGAAATCGCTTGTAATTGCAGAAAAGCCGTCAGTCGGTAGAGATATTGCAAGGGTATTAGGTTGTAAAAACGGCGGAAATGGTTTTCTTGAGGGAAACAAATATGTTGTAACTTGGGCTATGGGTCACCTTGTGACCCTTGCCGACCCTGAAAAATACAATGATAAGTATAAAAGCTGGAATTTAAGCGATTTGCCTATTATTCCTCAAAAAGCAGAGCTTGTAGTTATAAAACAAACATCAAAACAGTTTGGTATTGTAAAAAGTCTTATTCATCGTAAAGATATTTCTGATATTGTTATTGCAACTGATGCCGGCAGAGAGGGCGAACTTGTTGCAAGGTGGACTTTAGTTAAAGCCGGTAATAAAAAGGCTTTAAAAAGACTTTGGATTTCCTCTGTAACTGATAAGGCTATAAAAAATGGTTTTGCTAAACTTAAAAATGCAAAAGAATACGATAATTTGTATTTATCTGCCGTATCAAGGGCAGAGGCAGATTGGCTTGTTGGGATAAATGCAACAAGGGCATTAACATCTAAATTTAATGCCCAGCTCTCTTGTGGTAGGGTTCAAACACCGACACTATCTATAATTTTAAAAAGAGAAGATGACATCAGAAAATTTCAACCTAAACAATATTTTGGTTTTGAAATATTAGCGAACAAAATTAAATTCACTTGGAAAGATAACAAGAATGGTGATATTAAAACTTTTGACAGACAAAAAAGAGATAATGCTATAGAAAAAGTTAAAAACAAAAAAGGCAACATTGTAAATATAGATAAATCTATAAAAAAGGCGTATTCTCCTTTATTGTACGACCTTACAGAGCTACAAAGGGACGCTAACAAACGATTTGGATTTTCGGCAAAAGAAACTCTTTCTATTATGCAATCACTTTATGAAAGACATAAAGTTTTAACTTATCCTAGAACTGACTCAAGATATTTAACAGAAGACATTGTTGATACGATTCCCGAAAGACTTTCTGCCCTACCAAAAGAATATTTTAAATTTAAGAATACTCTTTTAAAAACAAAAATAAAAGGAAATTCCCATTTTGTTGATAACAAAAAAGTTTCGGACCACCACGCAATAATACCAACAGAACAACCTGTTTACTATGATGAATTTACCGACAGAGAAAAAAAGATTTATGATATGGTTGTTCGTAGATTTTTGTCTGTTTTATACCCACCTTTTGAGTATGAACAAGTTAATCTTACTGCCGATATTTGTGGTGAAATTTTTATTGCTAAAGGTAGAAAAGTTTTAAAAAAGGGTTATAAAGAAGTTTTTGACTATGAAGATGAAAGTGATGACATAAAACAACAAAACTTACCGGATTTTAAACAAGGGCAAGAAATTACTGTTGAAAAAATAAATATTACAAGTGGTAATACAAAACCACCGGCTAGGTTTACAGAAGCAACATTGTTGTCTGCTATGGAAAATCCCTCAAAGTATATGGAGAATAATGACAAAGTTCTAACTAAAACACTTGGCGAAACTGGTGGACTTGGAACAGTTGCAACACGAGCCGACATAATAGAAAAACTTTTCAATTCATATCTTATTGAAAAAAGAGGAAATGACATTTTTATAACATCTAAAGGTAAACAACTTTTAAACCTCGTTCCTAAAGAGCTTAAATCACCGGAGATGACAGCTATATGGGAGCTTAAACTAGGAAAAATATCAAAAGGTGATTTAGATAAAAATTCTTTTATGAAAGAGATAAAAGAGTACACGAAAAAAATTATTAATGAAATAAAAAATAGTGATGAAGTGTTTAAACACGATAATTTATCTACTACCCGATGTCCGGAATGTGGGAAACTTATGCTTGAGGTAAAAGGCAAAAAAGGTAAAATTCTTGTTTGTCAAGATAGGGAATGTGGTTATAAAAAGTCACTTTCTGTTGTTACTAATGCCCGTTGTCCTCAATGTCATAAAAAACTTGAACTTGTCGGAGAAGGTGACGGCAAAAAATTTGTTTGTTCCTGTGGCTATAAAGAACGTTATTCAGTTTTTAAAGAGCGAAAAAAAGCTGAAAATAACAAAATGGATAAAAGGAACGTTCAAAAGTTCTTGAAAAAACTTAATAACGACAATGAAATTAATAATCCTATGAAAGATTTATTAAGCCAGTTTAAATTTGATGATTAATATAACTTTATTTTACAGAGTTTGAGAACTATCTCAAGCTCTGTTATTTTGTAAAAATGATTTTATAAAATCTTGATTGTTTTTTGTAAATTTGATAAAATTAAGCAAGCAACTATTTGGAAGGAGATTATAACTGTGGAAAAAGAGAAAAATTTTCTTGCAAATGAACCTATTGGGAAATTGTTATTTAAACTAGCAATACCAACGGTTATGGCACAATTTATAAATATGTTATATAATATTGTTGATAGAATTTATATAGGGCATATTCCTAATGTTGGTTCACTTGCACTTACCGGTGTTGGTGTATGTTTACCACTTATTATGATTGTGTCAGCTTTTGCTGCATTGATAGGAAGTGGGGGAGCTCCAAGAGCTTCCATAGAAATGGGCAGAAATAATATTAGTCTTGCTGAAAAAATATTAGGAAATTGTTTTTCTTTACAGATTATTATATCAGTAATATTAACTATTTTGCTATTGTTATTTAACAAAGAAATGCTATTAGCATTTGGAGCAAGTGAAAACACTATTGAATATGCAAACAGCTATATGAATTTGTATGCTATCGGAACTATATTTGTTCAATTAACACTTGGAATGAATATGTTTATAACAGCTCAAGGATTTGCAAAAACAGGAATGTTATCTGTTTTAATCGGTGCTGTATTTAATATTATTTTAGACCCTATTTTTATTTTTGTATTCAATATGGGAGTAAAAGGGGCAGCACTAGCTACTATAATTTCACAGGCCTTTTCTTGCATTTGGGTTTTAAATTTCTTGTTTGGTTCCAAAAGCACTTTAAAAATAAAGAAGAACAATTTATTGATACAAAAATCTGTTATTATTCCTTGTATTACTCTTGGAACTTCTACTTTTGTTATGCAATCAAGTGAAAGCATTATTTCTGTTTGTTTTAATTCGTCATTGCTAAAATATGGTGGGGATATTGCAGTTGGTGCGATGACTATACTGACCAGTGTTATGCAATTTGCATTACTACCTCTACAGGGGTTAGGGCAGGGAGCACAACCAATTATTAGTTATAACTTTGGTGCAGGCAATGTTGACAGGGTTAAAAATACATATAAATTATTACTTAAAGTTAGTTTATGTTTTTCAGGTATATTATGGGGGTTAGTTATGTTATTCCCACAAATTTTTGCTGGAATGTTTACGTCTAATGCTGAACTTTTGGAGTTTACAAAAAATGCAATTCGTATATATATGGCAGTTATTTTTTTATTTGGCATTCAGATAGCCTGCCAGATGACTTTTACTTCTATAGGAAACGCAAAGGCTTCCATTATCGTTGCTGTAACTCGTAAGTTTATTTTATTATTGCCATTAATTTATATTATGCCATTGTTATTTTCTGAAAATCAAACTATGGCTGTATATTTGGCAGAGTCTGTTGCTGATTTTATAGCTGTAACTTTTACATTTTTCTTGTTTAGGTTTCAATTTAGGAAGGCTTTGGAGGCATTGGAAAGATAGTTGGTTAGTGGGTTTATCGGGGTTGACAGTTTAGGTGCAAATTAGAAGTTGTAGGGGTAAACCTTTTTAAATAAAAAGATTTTAAAAACCAGTTTTGTGGTGGTTTTAGTCTTTGGCTTATAATCCGATTACATCGGAAATCTATTTATTTGCCTACGGCGTGGTACTTTTTGACTGCAAAAAGTACCCAAAAACCTGGGGGGTTTCGA